>JBDNGJ010000126.1:0-33318 GCA_041689365.1 Virgibacillus sp. | reverse complement strand
TTGGTCTGCGGTAATGGCGCGATCTCCACTTCCGCAAGAACAGACACAAAGTACTTTCCGCTCGGGTTACGTCGGACTGTGGCGTTGATGATTCGCCCTTCCATTTCACGACTTTTGGCAAACCGTATGAGACCAAGTTTAGGCAACTTGATGTGGTTATCCAAAACAGCGATATTCCCATTGGTTTGTTTGGTGGTATACGACTGGACCTTATTCTTTTTGCTTTTGGATTGAGGCGCTTTATTTTGTTTTCTGTAATACCGTTGGTAAGCATCAGTCAGATTCTCAACAGACTTTTGAAGGGAAATGCTGTCCACTTCCTTTAAAAAAGGGTAATGTTCTTTTAACTGGCGAACCGCCTTTATCGTGTCATATTTATTGAAAAACGCACCTTTCCAATTATTAGAAGGCAGCTGGCCGTTTTGTACCATTTCTTCTATTATGTACCAGTAGGCATCTTTTTGCTTCTGTTTTGCAAGGAAAAAATTGAACACAAACCTGGAGCAACCAATCGTCTTGTTGATTAGCTCGATTTGTCTTCGATTGGGGTATATGCGGAACTTAAAAGCTTTGTTGACGAACATGAAATCCACCCACTTCACAGGAACATTTGTTCTAATTATACCATGAAGTAGGTGTTTTGGCTATCGCCAACCGACATTCATCTCCCCCTTATTGCTGGGCTGAAGCCCTTCGCACAACTGAAGAGGGAGTCTTGTGTCGGAGAATGATAAAATATAATCGAATGCCAACATAAAAAAGTAGCATCACACAAAATAAATTTTTTTCAAAAAAGCGTTGACAAATGACTGAATTTTAGCATACAATTATGAAAATATAATATTAACAAAAATTAATTAATATAATTTTGCAATGATAGGAAATTATTAGTGATTTGTCTCCCTGATCCAGAGAGCTGATGGTGGTGAAAATCAGTCAAAGATAAACATGAATTACAATCCTTGAGCTTCTTTTTCGTAGTAAGGGTAATATTCTTATGAAGGAAAAGACGGTGAATTGGCCGTTAACAATTTTAAGTGGTGAAGTGTAATTCTTCACAACTAGGGTGGTACCGCGATATTAATCGTCCCTACTGGTTATTTTACTGACCAGTAGGGACTTTTTAATTTAAATGTATAATGTTAAAGGCAATGAATGGAAACAAGTAGTGTCTTATCTCCCTGTTATAAGAGAGCTGATGGTGGTGGGAATCAGTCACAGATAAGCATGAATTACAATCCTGGAGCTTCTTTCTCGTAGTAAGGAAATTTTCTTTGCAAAGGGGAAGACGGTCATATGATCGTTAACAATTTTTAAGAGGTGAGCTATTCAGTTCACAATATGGGTGGTACCGCGTGTGAAATCGTCCCTGTCGTACATGACGGCAGTGGGCGATTTTTTATTTATTTGAGGAGGTGATGCTTCTGGAGATCCGGAGGCAGGTTGAAAGTTTAAGTAATGAGTTAAAAATAAAACGAAATCAGGAGGAATTATCTTATGTCAGCAAACGAATTAAATGAACTGCGTGACAAAATTGATGAAATCAACTTGGAGATTTTAACATTATTGAACCAACGGGCTGAAGTTGTTCAGGAGATTGGCCAGCAAAAGGAGAAACAAGGTACAGTACGGTTTGATCCTGTTCGTGAACGTCAATCACTTGATTTAATTAATGAGAACCATGACGGGCCATTTGAAAGATCAACAATTCAGCATATTTTTAAGGAGATTTTTAAAGCAAGTCTGGAGCTTCAGGAAGACGACCATAAGAAGGCATTATTAGTCTCACGTAAAGCACGCCCCGAAGACACAATTGTAGATATAAATGGCCAGAAAATTGGTAATGGTGAGCAAGGATTTATTATGGGGCCATGTGCAGTTGAAGGTTATGAACAAGTGAAAGAAGTTGCTTTAGCAATGAAGGAACAGGGCCTTACTTTAATGAGAGGCGGCGCGTTCAAGCCACGTACCTCTCCATATGATTTCCAAGGTATGGGATTAGAAGGTTTGCATATTTTAAGAAAAGTTGCTGACGAAGTAGGCATGTCAGTTGTAAGTGAAATTCTTACTCCACATGATGTAGAAGAGGCATTGGATTATGTTGACGTTATTCAAGTAGGTGCCCGCAACATGCAAAATTTTGAATTACTGAAAACGGTAGGAAGAGTTAATAAGCCTGTACTGCTGAAGAGAGGGCTTTCTGCAACTATTCAGGAATTTATTAATGCAGCAGAATACATTATTTCACAAGGAAACGATCAGATTATTTTATGTGAGCGTGGTATTCGAACTTATGAAAAAGCAACAAGAAATACACTAGATATATCAGCTGTTCCTATTTTGAAAAAAGAAACCCATCTACCGGTTGTAGTTGATGTAACACATTCTACAGGGAGAAAGGATTTACTATTTCCAGCAGCAAAAGCAGCATTGGCAATTGGAGCAGATGCCATTATGGCTGAAGTCCATCCAGATCCTGCAGTTGCATTATCCGATGCAGCTCAACAGATGAATATTCCTGAATTTAATACGTTTATCGAGGATTTAAAGGTTTTTAAAGGAAAGCTGGCGTAAAATTTTTTACAGTAACTAGAAAATTCCCTTCCAATTATTGTATAAAATCTATTAATTATAGTATGTATTATAGTTAAATTGAGTATATCAGAGATATTGTACACAAATATACACTAAATTTATAAGAGTCTGAAATATACCAATATTTATAGGTAAATAGCCTCAAACAGGAATTTGAAAAGTGTGAATACTATGAGAATATATAAAAATACAATATAAATTATATTAATAAGGGGGAATAGTTAACGTGAAAAAGAAACTAACGTTATTATTTATTGCAATTATTTCGATAAGCTTACTTGCTGCCTGTGGATCAAGTGAGACTAGCGGAGATGGAGAGGGAAAAACTTATTCGGTTGCTACGGATTCCAACTTTCAGCCATTTGAATATAAGAATCCCGACACTGGTGAAATGGAAGGCTTTGATATTGAATTGATGAGAGCTATTGCTAAAGAAGCTGGCTTTAATGTAGAATTTGATACGATGGCGTTTGATGGGTTGCTTGCATCAATGAGAACAGGGAAAAATGATATAGGTATTGCTGGTATTTCTATTACAGAGGAACGTGAGGAGTTCATCGATTTCTCTGACAAATATTATGATTCCGGTTTAATCCTTGCAGTCCCTTCGGATTCTGATATTGAATCAATTGAGGATGTAGGTGGATTAAAAGTTGGATCGCGTCAAGGATCAACAAGTAATGCCTATTTAAAGGCTAATACGGATGCAGAGGTTGAGGCGTATCCTGAGATCGTTACAGCCTATATGGACTTGGAAAGAGGCCGTCTTGACGCTGTTTTATATGACTTGCCAAATGTAACTTATTATATTAAGGAAAATGCTCCAGATAAATTAAAAACAGTTGGTAAAGTAATGGAAGGCCAGCCATATGGTATTGCGTTACCGGAAGGATCAGATCTAGTCGAGCCTATAAATGAAGGTTTAGCGGCAGTGAAAGAAAATGGAACATATGCAGAAATCTACAAGAAGTGGTTTGGAACAGAGCCGCCAGAAACAGAATAGTCATCTTTGCAGAATACAAATCAAGCGTAACAAGTAATTGCTTGTTACGCTGTTTTATTAAGGAGAGATATACAGAATGATTTATACTACGTTTATGGAATCAGCATATGTTCAAAGTTTGCCTTTCCTGTTGAATGGCCTGAAAATAACTGTAATGATTACCGTTATCGGTTTGTTTATAGGTATGATTATTGGGTCGTTAGCTGGCTTGGGGAAACTTTCTAAAAACAAAATAATCAGAGGGTTCTGGTCCGTTTATGTCGAGGTTGTTCGTGGGACGCCAATACTGGCTCAAGCACTATTTCTATACTATGGTGTTTCCGAAGATTTAATAGGCTTGAACATTACTTCATTTACAGCTGGTGTTATTGCAATTGCTGTTAATGCTGGTGCATATATTGCTGAGATTGTTCGTGGTGCTGTTTATTCAATTGACAAAGGGCAGCATGAAGCGGGCCGCTCGATGGGATTAACGGAAAACCAAACGATGCGTTATATTATTTGGCCACAAGCATTTAAACGAATGATTCCACCCCTTGGAAACCAATTTATTATCAGTTTAAAAGATACATCTGTATTTTCGGTTATCGTAGTGCATGATGTCGTGTTTATGGCAAAAGAGTACTACAATACGACTTTTGAAATTTTTGAAACATTAGTTATGGTTTGTTTACTTTACTTATGTATAACGGTGCCAACAGCACTTTATTTGAACAGACTGGAAAGGAAGCTGGATGTATAAATGATTACAGTAAAAGATTTACACAAATCGTTCGGTGACTTAGAGGTGTTAAAAGGGATTGATGCCAAAGTTGATGAGAGTGAGGTTGTATGTGTAGTTGGGCCGTCTGGTTCGGGAAAAAGTACATTTCTTAGATGTATTAACCTTCTTGAGGATATAACTGCAGGAGAAATTACAATCGACGGGGACCAATTAACAGATCCAAACGTCAATATTAATGAAGTACGTTCTCAAGTGGGAATGGTCTTTCAGCACTTCAACCTATTCCCTCACAAAACGGTACTAGAAAATATTACGCTTGGTCCTATCAAAGTAAAAAACCTATCCGAAAATGAAGCGAAGGATGTCGCACTTTCACTTCTTGAAAAAGTAGGGTTATCTGATAAAGCAGATGATTATCCGGATAGTCTTTCCGGTGGACAAAAACAACGTGTGGCAATTGCCAGGTCTCTTGCTATGAATCCTAAAGTTATGCTTTTTGATGAGCCTACATCTGCTCTTGACCCTGAACTTGTTGGAGATGTACTTGAGGTGATGAAAGATTTAGCAGAAGAAGGAATGACAATGGTTGTTGTAACACATGAGATGGGTTTTGCTAAGGAAGTGGGGGACCGCGTGTTATTCATGGATGAAGGTATTATTATGGAAGAAGGAAATCCACAGCAAATTTTTGATAACCCTCAAAATCCGAGAACCCAATCATTTTTAAGTAAAATATTATAACTAAGTTTAGAGGCAATCCCAATATTGACAAGGGATTGCCTATTTGCATGATATCAAAAAGTATTGGCACAAGAAAAAATGCACTGGTTGCCAGAACACCAGCTCCTAAATTATATGGAGACATACACAAAAGTATTAAAATGCTGATCCTTTAATACCAGTAGTATCCATTCCATTTAGAACAAATCTGATAATATAACCTACAAATGTTGTTGCAATAGAGATTAACAAAATGTCAGGACTCGATGAGTTATTTAACATGTGTGCCAATCTTTTTTTAGCGAAGGCTTGGATTCCTCCTGATACCTAGATAAGAGTAACCAGACTGCTAGATAATTGCTGAGGGTGGTGGGATCACTGATAACCAGAACTCCATATTATCTCTCCTTTATATTAATGAAGAAAATCCCCACTTATAAGTGAGGATTATAAATTAAGAAGCCATATTCCTGCATGATTCTGCGCATTCACGGCAAATTTTTGCACACTCCTGACAATGGTTATCCTTAAACTTTTCACATTCAACTGCACACGCATCACAGATAGTCGCACAAAGTTGGCAGTGCTGATTGGCGAATGTACTGTTTCGAGACATGTAAGCTGCCGATTGAAAACAAATTTCAGCACAATCATTTAATGTTTGAATACATCTGATTCTAGCCTGAACATCTGGTTCTTGCAGGCAAGCCGTTGTGCATTCCTCACATGCTCGAGCACATTTTAGACATGCTTCAATACACTTGTCCATGTTTGTTGGTGATGTTGATAATACTCCCATTTTAAAACCTCCATAATTTTTACTCGATAGTAATATGTGTAACTTGAAACTATTTCATACCAGGTCTTTGCTCTGTTATCATAACAGGAATATAAAAACAGCCTTGCGGGTCAATTTTGTTGACAGCGTACAACTCTGGTATGTATCTACTGTGTATCATTTTTTTCGGTTACATAGCTTATAGCACCTATTGCAATTCCTAATAGCGCACCACCAGCTACCTCTATTGGCATGTGTCCAAGCAATTCTTCCAATTTTTTCTTACGTTCTTTGTGGTATATACCAGGGTGCTCATTTGCGAATCTCTCCAGCTGTTCGTTTAATACATTCACTTCCATTGCGATTTCACCAGTTTGCCTGCGAATTCCCATTGCATCATAAACGACAATCAGTCCAAAAATACTGCTGACACCAAATTCGATTGAAGGAACACCTTTTTCTAATCCCACATAAGTGGTAAGAGCTGTAACTGCTGATGAATGGGAACTTGGCATATCGCCAGAACCAATAAGCCTCGTCCAATCCCATGTACCTTCCTCTAAATATTTCAGTGGTACCTTTAGGAATTGAGCAGCACCTATACCTACTAACGCTGTTATTATCGATCGATTTAACATATGGCTCACCTCGAAATATAGGATGAGGAAAAATTCTGTTTTTTATACAAAAAAGAAACCTTATTGTTAGGGGGTTCTATATAAACAGTTACAAAATCCTTTGACATAATGCAAGCAATGGTGTAAATTATCTAATGTACGAACATTATTTTAAAATAATTATAAAATATTCGCTTTTAAGAGGTGTTACTATGGAAAATGCGTTTGATTATGAAGATATTCAATTAATTCCCGCAAAATGTGTGGTTAATAGCAGGTCCGAATGTGATGCAACTGTTACCTTAGGAGGGTATACCTTTAAATTGCCTGTCGTTCCAGCAAATATGCAAACGATAATAGATGAAAAGATTGCACTATCCTTAGCCGAAAATGGTTATTTTTATATTATGCATCGCTTTGAACCTGAGACGCGTGTCGCTTTTATAAAAGATATGAGTTCACGTGGATTAATTGCATCTATCAGTGTAGGGGTGAAAGATGAAGAGTATGAATTCATACAGCAATTAGCCGAAGAACAGCTTTCGCCACAATTCATAACAATTGATATTGCACATGGACACTCCAATGCAGTCATTAAAATGATTGAGCATATTAAAAAAAAACTGCCCGAAAGTTTTGTGATTGCAGGAAATGTCGGTACTCCAGAAGCGGTAAGAGAACTGGAGCATGCTGGTGCTGATGCAACAAAGGTAGGTATAGGCCCGGGGAAGGTTTGTATAACAAAGGTAAAAACTGGATTCGGGACCGGCGGCTGGCAATTAGCAGCAATAAGATGGTGTGCAAAGGCAGCAAGTAAACCAATAATTGCTGATGGAGGCATTCGTACACATGGCGATATAGCTAAGTCAATTAGATTTGGGGCTTCTATGGTAATGATTGGTTCATTGTTCGCTGGACATGAGGAATCTCCAGGGGAAACGATTGAAAAAGATGGCAAGTTTATAAAAGAATACTTTGGATCTGCTTCAGAGTTTCAAAAAGGCGAAAAGAAAAATGTGGAAGGCAAGAAAATGTTTGTGGAGCATAAAGGCCCACTCAAAGATACATTGATTGAAATGGAACAGGATCTCCAATCTGCCATTTCTTATGCTGGAGGAAGCAAACTGCAGGCAATACGTAATGTAGATTATGTTGTTGTGAAAAACTCAATTTTTAATGGGGATCAAGTATATTAAGCTAACGGTTTCAGCTTTTATCACAAAATATTATTCGAAAAGAAGTTCTATGGTGCGGTTTTGAGAACATTGTCCCTTATTAAACTAATAACACTAAATCCGGATATTTCTATTTCAATTAAATAATTTCATTATTTCGGAATGAGGATTCATCCAGCTGATTTATTGGATTCCTATTCCGGTATCCACCTTTTGATTTTCATTCATATGAATCAGTTTCACCATTAAAATATAGCAGTAAATTCAAGTTATTTGTAAATGTGCTGGGCCTGTTATTACCACTGTTGGCAGACGCTTTCCGCGGGCATGGCTTGAGCTAACCTGTGCTATCGAAACTGTAGTGTTTCGCTGATCTTATGAAACATGGATGACTACGGGGCTTCAAGTCTTATATGATTCTCGCAGGAGTCGCCACCCGCATGAAAATTAACGATCGTAGTAATTTAGATTTACGAATGGTAAAATAGTAGTTCCTATGAAATCGACTCAAAGAACAACATGCCTAGAAAACATATTAAATTACAGCTTGAGTAGGATACTTAATAATGAATAGAGTTTTTCAACATCATCAAAATTTAATTCTGGTGTTATTTATAGTAAAATGTAGTTTAGCCACTTTATGGATATATTGTGGTCTAATTTTTGCAGTTAGGAAACTAACATGGCTGCCGAATGTGTAGTCCCATCTGTCATGAAAATGATAATGAACTTGAAATTAGATTAGTGAGCTATTTTTATACAAACGTATAAAAACTATCTTACTGTGTAACCAAGGCAGTCCACTAAGGCTTGACGATTGCCAAGTTTTTTAATATTGGTAAGAAAAGGAGAACTCATCGTGAAAATAGGGATAGATAAAATAGGCTTTTACGCGCCTCATTTATATGTTGATATGAACAAATTGGCTGTCAGCAGAAATGTGGAGCCTGAGAAATTCACAATTGGTATTGGACAGGAAAAAATGTCAATACCTCCGATTACACAAGATCCGGTTACGTTAGCAGCGAATGCCGCTTTGGAAGTCTTGGACGAGAAAGATAAGGAAGCGATTGACTTTGTTATTTTCGGTACGGAGTCAGGTATTGATAGCTCCAAATCAGCGGGTGTTTATGTGCATGACTTATTAGGGTTAAATCCATACGCTCGCGTTATCGAAGTAAAACAGGCTTGTTATGGAGCAACAGCTGGTATTCAAATGGCAAAAGGACATATTGCATTGAATCCAAAGAGCAAGGTACTGGTACTTGGTTCGGATATTGCAAGGTATGGTTTGGATACGCCAGGTGAGGCAACGCAAGGGGCTGGAGCAGTTGCATTAGTAGTTAGTGCAGATCCCAGCATTATGGCACTTGAAGATCAGAGTGTATATTTCACCTCTGATATTATGGACTTTTGGCGTCCGGTGTATTCAGATAAAGCTTTTGTTGACGGAAAATTGTCCAATGAACAATACATTTCGTTCTTTTCTAAAGTATGGGAGCAATACAAGACGAAAGCGAATCTTGCGCTAAATGACTTTGAGGCAATTTGTTTTCACCTCCCGTATACAAAAATGGGACTTAAAGCGTTAAGAACTGTTTTGGATGAGGGATCAGAAGATACGAAAGAGCGATTAGTTGCAAACTACAAAATCAGTACAGGTTATAATAGGAATGTAGGAAATATTTATACGGCTTCTTTATACTTAAGTTTGCTTTCTCTTCTTGAACAAAAGGAGGATTTAGCAGCAGGATCAAGAATTGGGTTATTCAGCTATGGTTCTGGGGCAGTTGGGGAGTTTTTTACCGGTATCCTGCAGCCAAATTACAGAGAGCACTTGTATGTGGGGAATCATAACGATTTATTTTCCGCAAGAAAAGAAGTAATGGTTTCGGAATATGAGGAAATCTTCCAGCAGACGCTGCCGACTGATGGATCGACCATTAATTTGGATATTAATAACGACCCTGCGCCCATTTGCTTGTCAGGTATGGATAATAATAAACGACAATATGTCAATAAGATAAAATAAAACTACTTTTGAACTCTGGATCGATAATTCTTTCCAGAGCTTTTCGCTCGCATTCTAAAAGGAAGTAGCATTCAATGGTATGTTATGATTGAATATAATCTCTTCTAAATTATATTGAGGTGACTATATGAATGCAAATTCAATTTTTACTAAAGTGAAAGAACATACCCCTAAAATCCTTGGCAGTGAAAGTTTTTCTAAATTTGCAGTACTTATACCACTTGTTGAGAAGAATGACGGAATTCATGTGCTATTTGAAGTTCGTTCACATTCTCTAAAAAGACAGCCAGGAGAAATTTGTTTTCCGGGAGGAAGGCTTGATAACCGGGACAAAACAGAACAGGATGCTGCAATAAGGGAAACAACGGAAGAACTAGGTATTGAGAGAACAGATATTTCAGAGGTTCACCCATTAGATTATCTTGTTTCTCCGTTTGGAATGATTGTTTATCCTTACGCAGGTTTTCTCAAGGGAACTGGTCAAATAGAAGCAAATCCTTCCGAGGTTGAGGAGGTATTTACGGTACCGCTGAAGTTCTTTATGGAAACGAGGCCAGAAATTCATAGCGTAAACATGGGTATTGAGCCGGAGGAAAATTTCCCTTTTGAATTGATTGTTGGGGGACGTAATTATAATTGGCGGAACGGAAAGATTGACGAATATTTCTATATTTACGAAGACAAAGTTATATGGGGGATGACTGCAAAGATTATTTCTCATTTTACTGCAATTATTCAGGATGACTAATCTATAATAAAGGTGTTTTTTACCCCGAGTAAGATTTCATTTAATGGAGTCTTACTCGGGGTTTTTATTTGGCCAAATTTTCGTTGACACTAAAATGATTAGTCGTTATTATGGAATAATTCCTATTAAATTTATAAGGAAAGGATGTTTTAAATGGCTACTAAAGTTCAACCTATAGATGAAGTGAAAGATCCAGTACCACAAAATAGTACGGAATTAAATAAGCCTCAAATGCCGCTAATAATTGGTGGGCTGATTGTTGGGGCTATCTTAATGATTTACCTTATGGCGACACAAAATATTGTTCAGCCGTTACTGCTTGTAATTGGCCTGTTGCTCGGATATACACTGTTTCATGCTCGCTTTGGCTTTACATCAGCATTTCGCAGGCTTATGTCTGTTGGAAATGGTAAGGCGTTACGTTCACACATGCTAATGTTAGCTGTTGCAGTTACATTATTTGCTCCAATTCTAGCATTTGGTTATTCATTCTTTGGAGGAGGAATAGCTGGATATGTAGCGCCAGTTGGTGTTAGTCTCTTTGTGGGTGCTTTCATGTTTGGGATAGGCATGCAGCTTGGCGGAGGGTGTGCATCCGGAACGCTTTATGCTGTTGGTGGTGGACGCTCTGTTATGTTCGTAACGCTATTATTCTTTATTATTGGCTCAACAATCGGAGCTTATCATCTTCCATTTTGGACTCAAGAGCTACCAGCATTTGAACCTATTTCTTTAGCAACATCCACAGGTCTAGGGTATGGTGGTGCCTGGATTTTGTCGATTGTGTTATTTGGTTTGATTTCTTGGATTACTTTAGTTGTAGAGAAAAAGCGAAAAGCACCTAAAATGGCAACCATTCCGTCAACTAGAGGATGGAAGAGAATTCTACGTGGATCGTGGCCATTGTTCGCAGCAGCAATTGCATTGGCAGTTCTTAATGCGATAACACTAATGACTCGAGGTGCACCTTGGGGTGTTACTTCAGCTTTTGCATTATGGGGATCTAAAGCAGCACAGTTTCTAGGAATTGATGTAGCCAGCTGGGGGTATTGGCAAGGTGCAAACGCAGCTGTCTTAGAGTCATCGATTTTTATGGACTCGACAACTGTTTTGAATCTAGGGGTTATTTTAGGAGCATTTCTCGCTTCAGCAGCGGGTGGACTTTTCAAATTTACGAAAATAAACAGTAAAAATGTTGCCGCAGCCGTAATTGGAGGTTTAATGTTAGGTTATGGCGCACGTCTCGCATTCGGTTGTAATATTGGCGCATACTTTGGTGGAATTGCGTCATTCAGTCTTCACGGGTATATTTGGGGGATACTGGCATTAGCTGGAACCTTTGTAGCACTATATCTCAGGCCGCTGTTTGGGTTATCTGTTCCTAAATCAAAAGATTCGTTTTGTTAATCTATCATTAGTATCACCATGTGAATTACTTGCATGGTGATTTTTTGGCAGATAAGAAACCACCATGGCTGCCGAATGGGCAACCACCATCTATCATGAAAATTATTTTTCATATAGCAAATTTGAGGTTTCGCGGACACCAGAGATCTTATTTGGCAGAAATTTCACGAAAATGGTGGTGTTTGCGGACACCAGGGACCTTATTTCACACAAATACAGTCAAATAACCATGATATATGTGAAATAAGGGCTTCTGTGTCCGGATAACATCGAAAAGATTACTTTTATATAGAAATAGCGTCTCCTGTGTCCGCTAAAATCAAGTTATAGAGGTATTTTCATACAAAAGTATAAATACTTTCTTACTGCATAAGTACAACTAAGGCTTGGCGATAAGCCAAGTTTTCTAACATATAAAAAGCACTTTTTATTACTAGTTTAGGGCAACTGAGCTTGAGGTAAATGTTTTTATAAAAAAATACGCGTTAATATTTCGATTATATTACAATAAATAGACTTGAAAAGTGCACTATCATAACGCTTGCCGATCTTTATGCATCAATGTAATTATATTGTAATAAATTTTCCAAATATTTAGTAATGACTAAATCTCTGAAACTCTTTATTCTAGCAATATAACTAAAAGAAAGGATGTTTTTCATGATTAACAAGATCAGCAAAATTGCTATCATATCAATCCTGTCATTAGCTTTACTATTTCCTGCTACGACAATGGCAGCAGATTCATATACTGTTGAACCCGGGGACACCCTTTGGAAAATCGCTTTAAAAACTACTACAGGGGTAAGTGAATTAATTGAAGCAAATCCTCAACTTTCAAACCCCAACCTGATTTACCCAGGACAGAAAATTAATATCGTGATAAATGAAGAATATAATCAGGAACAGGAAGTTATCAGATTAGTTAATAAAGAAAGAGCAGAAGTAGGTTTGCCTGCATTGAAATACGATTGGGAGCTTGCTAGAGTAGCGAAATATAAATCCAGAGATATGAATAATGTTGGATACTTTAGCCACAATAGCCCAACTTATGGTTCACCATTTACGATGATGAAAGACTTTGGAATCTCCTATAAATCAGCAGGGGAAAACATTGCAAGAGGTCAAGCATCTGCAGAAGAAGTTGTAAATGCGTGGATGAATAGTCCTGGACACAGAGAAAACATCTTAAATGAAGATTTCACACACATTGGTGTAGGGTATGTGGATGATGGTCGCCATTGGACTCAAATGTTTATAAAAAAATAAATAGTAATTACTGCCTAATCCGTGAATTCTTATTAATAGAGTTCACGGATTATTTCATTATAATATAGATGAAGGAAGGTAAGCCCTTTTATTCTCATTGGCAGATAAGAAAGTATAAATCCTTTCTTACTGCATAGGTGCAACTAAGGCTTATCTACATAAAGACTTGGCATAAGCAAATTTTTCTAAAAAAATTTCTAAAAAAAATGTTCAAAATGTGTTATTATAAAGGTCGAAGTGCGACGAGAACATCAGGAGTTAGTGTTTAATTCGTACTTAAAATAAAAATGGAAGCGTGTGAGTATAATTATTAATTCAGCAAAAAGTGCAAGAAGGATGATCCTTTTTTTGAGTTTGAGCTTTATTCTTGTGTTAACAGCATGTAATGGGGAGCAACAAGAAAGTCAAGACAACAAGGATAACCAAAAAGAACAACAAACAATATCAATAGGGTTAGATCCATATGATTATGCAACCGTACCTGCATATCTGTCAAAGGAAATTTTAGAGCAGGAAGGGTTTGAAGTAAAGATTGTGGAAGGACAGATTGGTATATTATATGAAGCTCTAGCTAATCAGGAAATTGATGCATTTATTGATATTTGGGCACCAAACCTGCAAAGTTCCTATTTAAAGGAATATGAAGGTCAATTTGAGATTGCAGGTACATTGTACTCCGAAATGCCGTTAGGAGTTGCTGTTCCAGCATACATGGAAGATGTTAATTCAATTGCGGATTTAAACAAGTATAAAGAGAAATTCGACAAAAAAGTTTATGCAATCGATCCGGGCAGTGGTATGGCAGATACGACAAAGAAAATGGTAGAAGCATATGACATGAAGGATTTTGAAATAAAAAACAGCAGTACAGCAGCGATGCTTGCTCAGGTCGAAAGTGTAATGAAAGATAAAGGCGGAATTGTTTTTAATGCATGGCGTCCACATCCGATGTTCGTGCGGATGGATTTGAAATTTTTAGATGATCCCAAAAATGTATGGAAGCTTGATGATGTTCAAGTGGGTGTTACCCCTGATTTACAAGAACAATCGCCAACAGCCTATACGCTGTTTTCTAATATGAAACTGACGCTTGATCAAGTTGAGACGTGGATCATGGCCATTGATTCTGAGGGTAAAACACCTGAAGAATTAGCAGAAGTATGGGTTGAGGAGAATCAGGATAAAGTTAATAAATGGCTGGAAAAATAAGAGTTGATCAACACTTAAACAAAAATATATGAAACTGAATAAATATGGATAATTATGCCTATCCACTGGTAGAAGCTATTAAAAAATGATAGCTTCTTTTTTTGCAGTTAAATCAAATTCATAATTCTAACATATAGAGCGAATATAGTTGTCGAATAATAGAAAATTGTCTAAATAATACTACTTTTTACCCATCGATTAAAATATAGGAAGGTTGTACTATATAAATAGGCTGTATAGCAATTATTTTAAAGGAGGAAATCTATTGTTTAAGAAATTATCCGCTTTAGCATTATCTGCAACTTTAATTGGAAGTTTTGCTTTTTCAAGTAATTCTGAACAAGTTGACCTACAACCAAAGAAAGCTGCAGATTTTAATTTAAGCCTGGTCGATAAGATTGGAGCATCACCAGATCTTGCAGAAAAGGCCAAGGAGCTAGGGGTGAGCTTATCTAAGACTGACCCTGCTGAAAAGTTAAATAACGGTTCAAAGTTTCAACAAGCTGGTGATAATCACGTGGCTTATCAAAAAACAGAAGGCGAAGTTCCTATGCTGGTAATACTGGCAAAATTTAAAGATGGAGATGAGCCGGTTGGCGATCCATCAGGACAAGTTCCTGCACAATATTTCGAGGATTTGATTTTTGGCGATACCTATAATCCTTATGAATTGCCACAGTTTGAGCAATTCGTTGAATTCAATGGAAAAGAAGCACCAACGGATAAGACGATGCAAAATGCCTATAAAGAATCCAGCTATGGCAATGTAGAATTAGTTAGATTGGAAGATACAGATTATGCATGGGTAGAACTCCCTAAAGGGGCCTCCTATTATTTAGATCAGGATGGGACTTATGCTGATGGTGGAGAGTATCTTCTGGGTAATGCAAATGGTGATGCCCATATGGGGGAATTTGTTCGAGATGCTTTAAAATCGGCTGATAGTGATGTTGATTTTAGCAAGTATGCTGAGAATGGGGAGGTTCCTAACGTATTTATCATCCATGAAGGAACCGGAGCAGAGTTCAGTAGAGATCCTGCACAAATCTGGTCGCATAAATGGAGCGTACTCAGTGCACTTTATTATGGAAAGTACTATGAGACAGGAGTACCTGCACCACAGTATGAGGGTATGGAATATAATGAATGGATAAATAAAACTATTGAAGAAGATATGACCTATGATGGCGTAATAGTAAACAACTACAACATTCAACCTGAAATTGGCGGGAATGTTGCAGGTTATAACCTAGAAACAGGTGGCTATGACGAAGCTTTAAAAACCGGACCGTTTCCTGCTCAGGCTGGAGTTTATGCACACGAATTTGGCCATGCTTTGGGATTGCCTGATTTCTATGACACTGCATATACCTCAGAAGGTGTAGGAAACTATTCGATGATGGCAGGCGGATCTTGGATGCGTTACCCAGATGCAGCTGCGTACTCAGGTAACTCACCGACACACTTTGACCCGTTTTCAAAAATTTTCTTAGACTGGATTGAACCAATTGAAGTGACACCCGGGGATGCAACACAAACTATTACGCTTCCGTCCATTGACAAAGCTGATGCAGACAATGGGGTTGTCAAAATGCAAGTCCCAGGTTCGAATGGGACAGAATACTTCTTATTTGAGAATGTACAACAAACTGGATTCAATGAAGGGTTAATACGTCAAGGTAAAGATTCGAATGGACTTGTAGCATGGCACGTTGATGAAAATATTATCAATCTATACCAAACTACCGGATTCCGTCCGAATAACGTAGAAAATTGGAAGAATAAACGGTTCCAATATAACCAGAAAGATACAGCAAGTGATGGTACAGTTGTAACGCACTATGGTCTATCTATTCTTCAAGCAGATGGGAACTATGATCTTGAAAAATATGAAAACCGTGGTGACGCCGGTGACTTTTTTAAAACAGGGGATCAACTAAGACCGAATTCTAAAAATGTTCACACCGGTTCCTACTATTTCTGGAAAGGTAATAGTAATGTTCCAGCCGATAGTGGAATCCATGTAACAGACATTCAAGAAAATGAAGATGGTTCGATTACTGCTGATTTCTATTATGAAAGTAACGGAGCAAATTAAATATATACAAAACAAACCGGGGATATATTATTATTTCCCGGTTTGTTTTTCTTTGCAGTTAAAAAGCAACATGGACCCGCTTAGCATAACCAGCGTTTGCGCTTTTGTTCATAACCCGGATTATTCATCATCCGGCAGTGCTTTTTCTGTTGTATTTCCAGGCTTCCTTAAATTAAACATTGCTTTGATACAAAATAGAACTAAAATGACAACACCGATGATGAATATTGTATCGGGAATGGCTCTTATCAGCATTAGGTTCTGGATGATATCCTGCTGGAGGAATCTGCTGGTTCTTGATGCCCAGTAGCCATTATTAAATGCTTCTTTCAGCTGGATAAACCCAATTGGCATCAGACTGATGAATACCATACCGAATAGTCCTATATTTAATGTCCAGAATGACCATTTTAACCACCTGTCATTCCATTTTTCAGGTTTTACAACATTCCGCAATGAGTACAGTAATACAGCAATTGCGAACATACCATAAACACCCATCATCGCGGCGTGTGCATGAGCCGGGGTCAGCTGTTGACCGTGTTCGAAATAGTTAACTGCCGGCAGATTGATCAGGAATCCTGTAACGCCTGCACCGACAATGTTCCAGAGTGATGTTGCCACCAGGAACCAGAATGTGAGTTTATAAGGGAAGTCAACGCCGCCTTCCTTCATCATCTTATATTGTTCATAAGCTTCAAGTACAAGAAGTGTCAGCGGAATAATTTCTAGAGCGCTGAAAACTGCTCCCACTGCAATCCAAGCTTCCGGTGATCCGTTATAATAATAATGGTGCCCGATTCCAAGTACACCTGTTCCAAGCAACAGAATTATTTGGAAGTAGAGCATGCGAGTAACGGATTTCTGCGTGACAAGCTTCATACTGACTAGCATAAAACCGATTATAACAACAGCAAAGACCTCGAAAATTCCTTCTACCCATAGATGGACTACCCACCAGCGCCAATAGTCCGACATTGTAAAGTTCCCATCTGGATTGATAAAGAACGCAAAGATATAGAATGCTGGTACCGCAATGGATGCGTAGAACAACAGGTGGATTAGTCCGCCTTTGTCACGTTCTTTCTTAAGTCCGTTATGAATACCCCGGTAAACAATAAACAGCCAAATTGCCATTCCTGCTACCAGACCAAATTGCCAAATTCGTCCAAGCTCCAGATATTCCCATCCTTGATGGCCGAGCAGAAACCACATGTTTCCGAGGAATCCATTGACCCCAAGCCATTCGCCGATAATAGAACCACCCACGACGGCAACAAGAGCCCAGAAAAGTATATCGACAAGAAGGCCCTGGCGCTTTGGTTCGAACCCTCCTACATTTGGTGCAATATATATTCCCATACCAAGCCATGCAGTTGCAATCCAGAAAATAGCTAATTGAAGATGAAATCCTTTTGCAACTCCAAATGGCAGGATGTCATAAACCCAATCCATACCGAAAAATGAATCTGGCTCGGTGTAATAGTGAGCTAATAATGCACCAAACATTACCTGTACGAAAAACATTATTGCTACAAGTAAGAAGAATTTTGCTGACTTAACTTGTGAGACTGTAGGTTTTTTCTTGTTTAGATTAAAAACTGGATAATTATCTTTTGTAAATGCTGGTTCCATACCAAAATGATATCGATAGAAAACATATAAAATAATAGCGATAAAAAGGGCCAGAATTGTAATACTTACGCCACTCCATAGTATGGCAGAATATGACATGGTGTTGCCAGCATCCTCATAATAAGGCCAATTGTTGGTATAAGTAATTTCTTCTCCAATTCTCTCAGTACTGGAAATCCAAGCAGTCCAGAAAAAGAAGTGAGATATTTGCTCGATTTGGTCGCCATCTGCAACATAGGCTCTATCTTCCTCTGGCATATGTGATTCCTGGATAAGCCCGCCGGCAAGCCCCCAACCATCTCCATTTTGAAAAATATTCTGATAATAAGCTTCTACTTGTCTGATTCCAAACACCTGAGCGTCTGTAACGTGAAGTATCGTTTGGTCTTCATTTAGCCGGTTTTTCCGAATTTCCTTAATCACGTTATCTTTAATAATTGCTCTTTCCTCAGACTCAAGCTCACCGAAAGTTTTATTATATTGATTCTCAGCATGAAACTCCTGAACGCCTTCTGTGTAAATTTTTAATGCCTCTGCGGTATAGTCAGGGCCCATGTAAGACCCATTTCCAAGTACAGTTCCATAGTCCATCAATCCATATTTTTGAAAAACAGCCTGACCACCTTTAATTGTATCTTTGGTCATTACTACATCTCCATTTGGTGCAACAACCTCCAATGGGGTAGGGGCCTTGTTTTCAAATATCCAGTATCCGCCGACAATTAGAGCGGTGAAACTGAGTAATAAGGTAACAATGGTTACTGATTTAAGAAGCCCGTTAACTGTGGTTGGTTTATTAGTCTGTTTTTTCTTGTTTGAAGCCATTCTGATCATTCCTCTCTATTATGTGATTTTTTTCACAAGTATTGTTGCAGCTAGGGAACAAGGGAATCTCTCCCTGACTTCACTATCATATATTTCAACCAGGAAAACGTTGACGCAGGTCAATTTTTAATTGAGGAATGTTTGTCTAGAAAAGGATTGTAAAGATTTGTTCACATATAATAGTAGATTAATATATTTATGGTTTAATAAAGTTCCATAATTTAAAAATAAAGCAGTATGTTTTAGGCCAGTTGATTTCCACGGCAGGTGGGGATCTCCAGGCTCATGCTCATTCCGCTTCGCTTCAATCGCAAATACATTTGCTATTCCCACAGGAGCCGTTGCCATCCGTTTCAATCAACGATAGTAGTACGTTAAATTAAAGGTAAAAATAAGTTCGTAACATTGTTCGGATAAATAATGAATTCAACTTTCGCATCTATAGAATAAGTTCAAACAGCTATCTTGATAATCTAAAAAAGCTTTTAATTGTTTTCTAAACAACATTGATAAAAGTTTTTTGTACACATAATATATAAAATGCGAACTAACATCGAAAAATTGTTGAGTGCTATGACACCGCTTCGGAAATACACTACGCTTTCCGTGGGCGGCTGATGAGCCTCCTTGCTCCTACGTCGCTGCGTAGTCTCATCTAGGCCTCAGCTCCCACAGGAGTCTACGTGTATTTCCTTCGCTGTTGACTGGAGCACAAATCCCTATAGAAGAAATGTGTGACAGCACTACACTAGTCCGGGTGAGCGGAGGGCGGTGACTCCAGCGGGAATAGCAACAGCTGAAGATCCCGCAGGAAGCGGTTTTTGCTTCCGAGGAAGCTGAAGCGTTGCCCTAAGGTGCGCATCCGCCCGGAGCGACCCCGGACGGCGTGACAAGTTATAGAGATTATTCCAGCAGTTAGTTCGCATTATATATCAAATACGTACCGTTGATCCAAGGTCAACTCAATTAGTGTATCTTCAGCCATTCATATTCCTTCAAGGTTTATGCGCTTATTTTACGCTACGAAAGTTGAATAATGAATATAAGTGTTTGACATTGAGTCAGTCTGACTAATAAAAAAACAGCGATGACAGATTTGTTCATCACTGTTTTTTCTGTGCAGTTCAGAAGGAAACTGCTTGCACCCCGAAGCGTGATTCCCTTTAACGATACTTCGTGTTTATTAATTTGCTGGAGGATTTTCCAGTACTGTAATTCCGTTCTGCTCTAGTTTGTTCCAGTCTGTCACGGTTGATTTGTCCAGTACAACGGTTTCTATATTGTCTAGTTTGATAATATCTTCAGCATTTCCTCTAAATGAGCTTTCTTTAATGTTCAAATAAGTGATTTTATCTAGTCCAGTTGAAACAGAACTTAGATCATTAAGAGTTGGTCCAATAAATGTCACTTTATTAAGGTTTGGAATTACTTCCAAAAGCTGTTCAGGAATGATAGCTTGATTTAATGTCAGCGACGTTAACTGTGACATCGAACTAAAATATTCAAGATCTCCTTTTACATCATAGATACCGCTCGATTCAGATGCATCTATCTTTAATGTTTCGACCTCCTGGAGGTCATCTTTTGTTAAACTCTCCGGGGTTTTATTAATGGATCTACCTATCGATTCCAATACTAATCCTTGCATATCAAGTGTGTATTTAAGTTGTACCCGCTCCTGGTCTTTACCTTCAAAATATCCATCGGAGGTAAACTTTTCGGTTACGATACGTTCCCCATTTTTTGATAAATAAGTGAGCATTGCTGATTGCAATTCGTTTTCGTTTTTCCAGGTAATTTGAAATAGAATACCAAGCTTTCCTTGCTTAAAGTCTTCTTCCCCAAAAGACATGTTTTTCACATGATTGAAATCCTCAGATTTAAAATATACGAATTCACTGGTTAAATTAGTTTTCCCGGTTGATGGGTTTCTTTTTTCGTATGTTAGTCCTTCACCATACTTTCCATATAATGTTTTTGCCTCCTGTAAAGTTAAGTCATAACTGAAATCCTCTTTTATTTCCTCAGAACGTGGTTTTACTTTAGAGGAGAAATCGATTGGATTGTTATTTTCATTGAGCTCCTGGTTTTCTTTGTCAGCAGATCTGTCAGAAGGAAAAGGCTGTTGAAAAGGATTTTCTGAACCTGCATAATAAATAAATCCACTAACCAAGCCTATAAAGAATAATGCTGTAACTACCTTTGGAAAAGCGGTAAATCGTTTCTTTTTATAATTTGTATTTTGTTTCCATTCATAAAATCGCTCCCGGTCCTCCTCGGTAAACAGGGGTTTTTCACTTATTTTCCGGTCAAGGGACTTTTTAAGTTCTTTTTTATTCAAGGGTCCATTCCTCCTTACTGACATGTTGGTTTAATAGCTTTTTCGCTCGTTGCATCCGGGTTTTAATTGTTGAAACAGGAGCACCTGTGACTTCGGCGATTTCCTTGAGGGACATATTTTGCTGAAACGTTAAAATCATTACTTCTCTATTTTTGATAGGTAAGTTTAATATTGCTTCGGCGATTTCATCCCACTGTTCTTGTTGAATAACAGTTGTTTCTGCATCTTGAGGATCCTTTTGGTCCAGCCACTGGTCTTTAACGAGTTTAATGCGATGGAGTGGTGATCGCAAATAATCTTTACAGCGGTTGATGGCAATTCTGATTACCCAAGTTATTAATTGAGATTGACCATCATATTTTTCCCATTTTCTATAGATAAGAATTAACACTTCCTGAAACAAATCATCAGTCGTGTGGTGATTTTTAACATATGAATAAATTATTCGTTTGACTGCTTCACCATAATGATCCATGATGAATTCAATTGCTTGATCACGAGTAAGGTTAGTCGTATTATTTGTATATTCGGTCACCTGCTCATCTCTCCTTTCCTACATTATTAACGAGTGAGATCGAGCAAAAGTCTGCTTTGAAATTGATTTCTTCTTGGTAGTTTTATTCTACAAAAATCAATTGTTGACAAAGTACCTACATGGGTATATTATCAAAATTGATTTGATAAAGTTTTGAAAGGGGAAAGCAATGAGTATAGCACTTATTATCATAATAACTTTTCTCTTGTTGTTTCTCTACCATAGGTATATGCCGGTCTTTGGGATTGGCAAAATGGACCTAAATTATGTATCCTATTCTAAAGAGGATGTAGCAATCGTTGACACAAGAGATTATCAGGATTCTTTTAATGATATAATAGACCAAGCGTATAGCATTCCGGTGCCATATTTAAATCGGCATTTTCATAATATCCCAGATAAAAACATTGTAGTAATCGCTTCTGATATCGTAGGGAGAAATGTAAGTACAAGAATTTTACGAAATAAAGGGAAACGTGTAGTAGGTTATCACATGGTCAAAGATTAACGGAAGGAGTGTCGTTAAGATGAAGTATGATGATCAAATGAAAAATAGAATGAAACGTATTGAAGGACAAGTCAGAGGTTTATTGAAAATGATGGAAGAAGAAAAGGAATGCCGTGATGTTGTAACGCAAATGTCAGCAGTAAGAAGTGCTATGGATCGTACTGCAGCATTAATTGTCAGTACTAATCTGGAGCAATGTATTCGTGAAGAAAAGGAAGAAGGAGAAACATCTGAAGACCTTATCAAAGAAGCAGTTAATTTACTAGTTAAAAGCAGATAAACAGATGAGGTTGACATTTATTTTTAAGTCCTTTACTATACAAATTGGGTTAAGCGAAAAAGGTTAACCCATTTTTTAGAAGTGAAATAATACCCATACAGGTATGTGTATTTGAAATTATCTAATTTGAAAAGGAGAATGCGGAATGTCAGACCAAAAAAAAACAACGATTGTTTTATTCAGTGGTGATTATGATAAAGCGATGGCAGCATATATCATAGCGAATGGTGCCGCTGCGTATGATCACGAAGTAACTATTTTCCATACTTTTTGGGGACTTAATGCACTGCGTAAAGAGAACCAGGTTCCAGTTAAAAAAGGTTTAATGGAAAAGATGTTTGGAAAAATGATGCCAAGAGGCGTTGATAAAATGGGACTTTCCAAGATGAACTATTTAGGAATGGGTCAAAAGATGATCAAGAATGTTATGAAAAAGCACAATGCAATGCCTCTGCCTCAGTTAGTAGAAATGGCACAGGAACAAGATGTAAATCTAATTGCATGTACCATGACAATGGATTTGCTAGGACTCCAAAAAGATGAATTACTCGATGAAATTGAATATGGAGGAGTAGCAGCATATATTGGTGAAGCAGAAGACGGCAATGTAAGTTTATTTATTTAATATAAATGTAATGAGTCGAGCTCGGCGAGATTATGAGAGCACAAATTTGTTTGAGAATGGGTAAAAAAGTCACTCATCAGGTTTATGAGAACGCGAATAAGGTTCAATATCCGTGAAAGCATTACTCATTACGTATTATAAAATTTTTTTAGTTACCGATATACCCTGCCAGGTATGTATTATAATTCTATACTGTCAGGGGATTATAGAAATATAACTAATTGGAGGGGAAATCATGAAGGAAATTACAACGAAAGATTTAGCAAAAAAATTAAAAGATGAAAAAAGCGTGAATATTATCGATGTGCGAGAAGATGATGAGGTAGCTCAAGGGAAAATACCAGGTGCAACCCATATACCGCTTGGTCGAGTCCCGGAGAGGTTAGATGAAATTGATAAAGGTAAACATCATTATATGGTGTGCCGTTCCGGGGGAAGAAGTGGTAAAGCAAGTGAATTCCTTAAAGAACAAGGATATGATGTAACGAACGTGGCAGGCGGAATGCTTGATTGGAAAGATGAAGTAGAGAAATAAAGGAGGAGTTAACATGACTATTACAGCAAATGAAACATTAGATGCAAAAGGGTTGGCTTGTCCAATGCCAATTGTTAAAACAAAGAAAGCTATTACAAACCTGGATCCAGGTCAAGTGATGGAAGTGCAAGCAACTGATAAAGGATCTACTGCAGATATTAAAGCTTGGGCAGAGAGTACAGGTCATCATTACCTTGGCACGGTTGAAGAAGAGGATGTATTGAAGCACTATCTACGAAAAGCAGATGATGCAGAAGCGAAGGAAGAAACAAAACATGAGGAAATTACAGATTTGGAAGAACTTCGCAGTAAAGTAGATGGCAATGAGGATATTACCATTTTAGATGTACGTGAGCCGGCAGAATTTGCTTTTGGACATATTCCTGGCGCTTTAAATATACCCCTTGGGGAACTTGAAGAAAGATTTGAAGAGTTAGCTAAGGATAAAGAAGTGCATGTGGTTTGCCGTACAGGAAACCGTAGTGATTTAGCGGCTCAAAAGCTAACTGAAAAAGGCTATAAAAATGTAAAAAATGTTGTACCAGGAATGTCCAAATGGGAAGGTTCAACTGAAAAAAATAACTAAAATAAATTGGAGGAATTATAAATGGCTAATGCAAAAGTAGCAATTATTGCTGCAAACGGGAGTTTATTTGACGCTTATAAGGTATTTAACGTAGCTACAGCAGCTGCAGCTTCAGACGAAGAGGTAGGAATTTTCTTTACGTTTGAAGGGTTAAATTTAATTCATAAGGAAGGACATAAAAACTTGCCACTTCCTGAAGGTAAAGAGCACTTCCAAGAAGGATTTGAGCAAGCAAATGTTCCTTCTATTGAGGAACTTGTAGGTATCGCCCAGGAAATGGGTATCAAGTTAATTGCATGTCAAATGACAATGGATGTTATGAACCTAGAAAAAGATGCATTTATTGAGGGGATAGAAGTTGGCGGTGCTGCTTCATTTATCGATTATGCAAAGGATGCGAATATAACATTAACATTTTAATTTAGGAGGGGAAAAGTATTATGTCACAAACAATGACAACAAAAGAACTAGCAAGGAAAGTTGTTAATCATGAGGAAACGTTAATTTTAGATGTTCGTAATACAGATGAATTTGACGACTGGAAAATTGAAGGCGGAAAAGTAGAAGTAATAAATGAACCATATTTTAATTTGTTAGATGGAGTAGAGCCTGTAGCTGACAAACTTAATAAGGATCAGGAGATTATCGTTGTCTGTGCAAAAGGCGGGTCATCACAGATGATAGCTGAGATGATGGAAGAAGAAGGTTTCACCAATGTGTATGATCTTGAAGGTGGAATGAAAGCATGGAGCGAGCATTTAGAACCAGTGAAAATTGCTGACTTAAAAGATGGTGGAAGTCTTTATCAATTTGTCCGCCTAGGTAAAGGGTGCTTATCGTACTTGATTGAATCCAATGGTGAAGCAGCAATTGTGGATTCAAACCGCATGATTAGTAATTATGAAAAATTTGCGGATGAAGAGGGTGTGCAGATTAAACACCTCATTGATACTCACCTACACGCTGATCATATTTCAGGTGGCCGTGAGTTAGCAGAAAAAACGGGTGGAACTTATCATCTGCCTCCAAAAGATGCGGAGGAAGTTACGTTTGATTATGCTGCACTTGAAGAAGGTAATGATATAGTTGTTGGAAATACAACCGTTAACGTACAACCTGTTTATTCACCTGGACACACACTTGGAAGTACTTCACTTATTATTGATGATAAGTACTTGTTAACAGGAGATATTCTATTTGTGAAATCAATTGGTCGTCCTGACTTAGCAGGAAAAGCAGAAGATTGGGTAGGAGATCTTCGCAATACACTTTATAGCCGTTACAAAGAGCTTTCTGGTGATTTGATTGTGTTACCTGCACATTACTCATTTGCAGAAGAACTAGGGGATGATGGTAGTGTATCAGCTCGTTTGGGAGATCTTTATCAAAACAATGATGGCTTACAAGTAGACGATGAGAATGAATTTAGAAAAATGGTAACGGAAAACCTTCCGCCACAGCCAAACGCATATGAAGATATTCGTGAAACTAATATGGGTAAAATAACACCTGAAAACGAAAAACAAAGAGAAATGGAAATTGGACCTAACCGTTGTGCGGTTCAAGGATAATATAAGGAGGAAATAATAATGGATTCAGCAAAATTATTAGACGCAAAAGGAATGGCATGTCCAATGCCTGTTGTAAAAACAAAAAAGGCAATGAAGGATATCGATACCGGTGAAGTTTTAGAAGTTCATGCAACCGATAAGGGAGCTAAAAGCGACTTAGCTGCATGGGCAAAATCTGGTGGTCATGAATTACTAAAAGATACAGAAGAAGACGATGTACTCAAATTTTGGATTAAAAAAGGATAAAGGAGACCCAGTAGCATGGGTCCCCTCCTATTAGGGGGATAAACTATGGAATACAGTATTATATTTTTAGTAACAATCTTTCTTATTGGGTTTATCGGTTCTTTTGTTTCAGGAATGGTTGGAATCGGTGGCTCTATCATTAAATATCCTATGCTATTATATATCCCTGCAATGGTCGGTCTATCTGCATTTACCGCTCATGAAGTTGCTGGTATAAGTGCCGTTCAGGTTCTATTTGCCACAATCGGTGGTGTTTGGGCATACCGTAAAGGTGGCTATTTAAATAAGACGCTGATCATTTACATGGGAATCAGTATTTTAATCGGTAGCTTTATCGGTGGGTATGGATCCCAATTCATGACAGATGCGGGAATTAACCTCGTATATGGCATATTAGCAACAATTGCTGCTGTTATGATGTTTGTGCCGAAAAATGGTCTTGATGATATTCCATTTGATCAGGTTACGTTTAACAAATGGTTAGCAGCTTCTCTAGCATTGATTGTAGGAGTAGGAGCAGGTATTGTCGGTGCAGCGGGTGCATTTATCCTAGTTCCAATTATGCTGATTGTCTTAAAAATACCAACGAGAATGACGATTGCGACCTCATTAGCAATTACATTTATCTCTTCCATTGGTGCGACGACAGGTAAATTGCTGACTGGTCAGGTTTTATTTATTCCAGCTATAATTATGATAATAGCAAGCTTAATAGCATCCCCACTTGGTGCGAAATTCGGACAAAAAGTAAATACAAAAATTCTGCAATGGATTCTAGCTACTCTCATTCTAGGAACAGCTATAAAGATCTGGTTAGATATATTTAGTTAAAGTAATTAAAACTATAATATGAAAGTAGGCGGAGTTGCTGTCAAGGTAAGCTGGTGTTTTTCCACAGCGGCATTAACTTGTAGAGTACGTTACAATTTATAAATGATAGCAACAAACTTGCAGAAAACAGCATTAATAAGATTTTAATTAATAAAAAGCGAATATCTTAGTTGATTTGCTTTCATTATAGGGGGAGTTGTCGTGGAAATGATTATACAATGGATACTAATAATTGGCGCAGTATGGTTTATTTTGAGTCGTTTTATGCCTGTTAAGGGTATCTCAAATATTACGACGCAAGAAGCTAAAAATAAATTCAGCGAAAAAAGTGGTGCACAGTTTATTGATGTGAGAACAGCTGGTGAATATAAAGCGAATCATCGAAAGCCTTTCAAGAACATTCCATTATCTGAGCTGGCAAATAAAACAGTGGAATTGGATAAAAGCAAGGAAGTAGTTGTCATTTGCCAAAGCGGAATGAGAAGTATGAAGGCTTCTAAAATGCTGAAGAAAAAAGGATTCGAGAAAGTGAATAATGTAAAAGGTGGCATGGGGGCCTGGACTTAAATAAATATGAAAATGTCAAGAGGCATATGAGCAACTCATGTGCCTCCTCCTATTTAATCTAACTTGCTGCAGAATTTGAATCTGCCTCATGATCAGCCTCATTTTCGGATTTTCCGATAATTAGAGCACCTGCTGCATCTCCTGTGATATTTGTTGCGGTCCGGAACATATCCATGAATCGATCGACTCCGGCAATTAGTGCGATAGCTTCCAGAGGTAAGTTTACTGCAGTTAGAACTAGCACCAGCATAACTAAGCCAGCTCCAGGAACCCCAGCTGTACCAATTGAACCAAGCGTTGCGATTAGAACTACCATTAACATTTGTCCAATTGATAATTCAACTCCAAATGCTTGTGCTGTGAACAGTGTTGCAACACTCAAATAAAGTGACGTACCGTCCATATTAATTGTCGCACCTAACGGTAATATGAAACTTGATATCTTTTTCGAAACGCCCAGATTATCTTCAGTACATTTTATTGTGACAGGTAATGTCCCAGAACTGCTTTGCGTACTGAATGCTACCAGACTGGCTGGTGCAATTCCTTTGAAAAACTCGATTGGATTCATTTTCCCAAGCGTTTTAACAGCTATGGAATAGGTAACCAAAACATGTACGATACAGGCAAAGGCCACGACGGAAATCAACTTAATTAATGGAAGCAGAACGGATAGACCGTACTCACCAATAATTGGTGCTAATAGGCCGAAAATACCTATAGGGATAAGCTTCATAATAACCCATGTAATCTTGTACATAACCTCTGCAAGTCCATCAAAGAAATGATACACAGGGTCTGCTTTTTTCCCCACCATCGTTATTCCTACACCCAAGAAAAGTGAAAAGAAAATAATCTGCAGAATATTGCCGCCTGACAAACTGGCTAGTGGATTCGTTGGAATAATGTTGAGTAATATGTCGACCACGCTGCCTGTTTCGGTTGCTTCAGGAATTTCTCCAGCATTGGAAATATCGACTCCTGTTCCAGGGGAAAATAACAAACCGGCAATTAAGCCGATGGTAACTGCAATGAGTGTTGTAGCCAAGTAGTATCCGATTGTTTTTCCGCCTATTCGTCCAAGTGTTTTCATATTACCAGTGCTTGCGACACCTACGATAAGGGAAGATGCAACTAAAGGAACGATAATAAATTGGATAAGACGTAAAAACAGATCCCCTAACGGCTGAACAATCTTAATGTCGGGTCCAAAAATAACCCCCGCAATGATTGCTGCTGCAAAGGCAATAAGAATTTGCGGCAGTAACCCTATTTTTCCGGTTTTTGCCATAATAACTACCTCCTTTATTAATTTGGCAATGAATTGATGCGAATAAAATCATTTAAACAACCCTATAAATTCATATCTAATAAATATGATAAGTCTATTAAATTAATACATTAATACGGTTGAAATATTGGTTTAACTATACTTATTTCTGTAATAAAAAATACATAATTTGGTATTTTGCACCAGATTCTTTAAAATTCGGTTTATTCTTTAATAATCTATAGTTACTATTAGTTCATGGCAACTAAATGGCGTACACCGTTGCAAATAACGTTTAAACAGGCTAAACAACGGTTAAATCGTTTTGATATTTTTGGTCGTTTCAATATAAGCTATTATAGTAAGTAAATTTTTGGGAGGTGAGAGCATTAATAAAGGTGGAACTAGTGAAATAACAATGCCAAATGACATAAAAACAGAATTTCTTTTTCGGAAGCCTGATAAAAATGATGGAGCGGCAGTCTGGGAACTGATTAAAGATACTGGAGTTCTTGATCTGAATTCCTCTTACAGCTATCTCATGTGGTGTGAACTTTTTTCTGAAACATCTATTGTAGCTGAAAGAGAAGGGAGCACGGTTGGTTTTATTTCCGGATTTATTCACCCTGACAACCCGAATACACTATTCATCTGGCAAGTTGCCGTAAATGAGTCCGAGCGTGGAAGAGGTCTGGGTACAAAGATGTTGTATCAGTTACTGAATCGCACATTTTGTGAGGAAGTATCCTATGTTGAAGCGACTGTTTCTCCGTCGAATACGCCATCTCAACATTTATTTAAGGGTCTTGCGATGAAACTTGAAACGAATTGTTTAATAAATGATTATTTTTCAGCTGATGACTTCCCGCGGGAAGGACATGAGGATGAGTTATTGTTTAAGATTGGACCTATTAAGGAAGAAAATAAACTTATAAAAGGATGATAAAATGGCAACAGCAGAACTTACTGATGCGAAAATGAAAACGTTTGAAGAATTAGAATCAGCGGTAAGAAGTTACAGTCGAGGTTGGCCGACCATTTTCGAAAAGGCTAAAGGCTATAAGATGTGGGATATTGATGGAATAGAATATATTGATTTCTTTGCAGGGGCAGGAACGCTTAATTACGGCCATAATGATCAAACCATGCAGGATAAAGTAATCGAATACATTCGTAATGATGGGATTATTCATAGCCTCGATATGGGAACTAACCCAAGAAAAGAATTTCTTGAACGCTTCAAAGAAGTAATCCTTACACCTCGCGAGCTTGATTACAAAGTAATGTTTCCAGGGCCAACCGGCACCAATACTGTTGAAAGTGCATTGAAAATTGCCAGAAAAGTAACTGGGCGAGATTCGGTGATTAGCTTTACCAATGCTTTTCACGGAATGACCATTGGGTCTCTTTCTGTAACAGGGAATTCATTTAAGCGTCATGGGGCAGGAGTTCCGCTGCAAAATTCAGTATCAATGCCATTTGATGATTATGTGGAAGATCAAGATACAATTGCTTACCTGGAAAGATTTCTGGAAGACAGCGGAAGTGGAGTTGCACTGCCAGCTGCAATTATTCTGGAAACTGTTCAAGGAGAAGGTGGCATCAACGCTGCAAGAATGGAATGGCTGAAGAAAGTAGATGCGTTATGTAAGCGCTGGGATATATTATTAATTATTGATGATGTTCAAGCTGGGAATGGACGTACAGGTACGTTCTTTAGCTTCGAACCTGCTGGGATAAACCCTGATGTAGTATGTCTTTCAAAATCAATTGGTGGATTTGGTTTACCAATGGCAATTACGCTAATTAAACCTGAGTTCGATAAGCATTGGGGCCCAGGAGAACATAATGGTACGTTTCGTGGTAATAATCTTGCATTTATTGCAGCAACTGAAGCACTATCTAATTGGGAAACAGATGACTTTGCTTTAGCAGTTCAGGAAAAAGCAGCCTTCTTAAGTAAAAATGTGGAAATGCTTATAGAAAAATATCCTGAGCTTAAAGGTACACCTCGAGGCAGAGGGCTAATGCAGGGAATAGCAATTGATGTTGATGGACTTGCAGATGAAATTTGTGCAGCAGCATTTACTCGTGGCCTGATTGTAGAGACTTCCGGTCCTGACGATGAAGTTATCAAGTTCCTTCCTCCACTTATTATTGATATAGACGGACTTGAAAAAGGGTTGGGAATTCTTGAAGATAGCATAAAACACGTTCTTGCTAAATAGAATATACTACAAATAAATACACCGCTAAAGGGGAATTAGATATGATCGTAAAATCACTTGAGGACATAAAAGGAACAAAAGATGAAACATCTGGAGAGAATTGGACGAGTCGCAGATTTATCCTAAATAAAGAAAAAGTCGGCTTTAGTATGAACGATACAATTATAAAAGCAGGCACAGATAATTTTTTCTGGTATAAAAACCATATCGAAGCTGTTTATTGTATAGAAGGAGAAGGAGAAGTTGAAAGTTTGAAAACTGGTGAAGTCTTTCAGCTAAAACCAGGAACAATGTATCTTTTAAATGATTACGAAAAGCATAGACTCCGTGCCAAAACACAAATGCGCATGGTATGTGTATTTAATCCTCCACTAGTTGGAACTGAAACACATAATGAAGAAGGATATTATCCACTGCTAACAGAATAAGAGAATTGATAAAGGTAAGAAATCAGGTTGGTCCTGTTTTCTTACCTTTTTTAGATCAAGTAAGTATGTAAGGCATTAAACAGCCTGGCGGGAAAATAAACGATGGAGATGTGAATAATCATATCAGTCGTTGGTATGATAAGGATATGAGACACCTTCTACTATTTTTAATGACAATCATATTTTTTATGTTTCCAGAATCACTCAAAGCAGAGGAAATGATTACGGTTAAGCTTGTGAATCATATTGGTTATAAATCAGAATTAAATTTTCAGTTGAAAGGAGATCATTATACCCTTGATCCTATGTTATCACTTAAAGAAGGAGTGAATTATTCTTTAACAGTTACGAATAACAATTCTTTCATTTTGAAAGGTGCTGGCGAAAAACTAAAAATAAAGGAATCCTTCGTTTTGATACCAAGAAATTATAATCGTGCTCATCGTATTACAGTAGATGACAGGCCATATTTAGGAGCAATGGAATTTGTGATCGAGGATGAGAAATTTATTCGGCCTGTCAATCAATTACCACTTGAGGATTACTTGAAGGGAGTTGTTCCAAATGAAGTTTTTCCTTCCTGGGGGCTTGAAACACTGAAGGCACAAACATTGGCTGCAAGGACATATGCCTCCACCCATACATCCGGAATTATCGATGATACAATTCGCTATCAGGTCTATGGTGGATATACGTGGTATAAAAATACTTCAAAGGCCGTTGAGGAAACACGTGGTGAAGTGATTACCTACCAAAATAAGCCGATTAATGCTTTTTATTCTGCAAGTAATGGTGGGATTACAGAGAACAATGCACATGTATGGGATGGTAAATCATTGTCATATTTGCCGGTAAAAAAAGATCCCAACGATCCGATTCATCCTTGGAGTTTTGACCTTCAGGAAGTACAAATTTCGCTAAATACTATTAATTGGGCCAACCCATACTGGTGGAAGGCGACAGTCGAGAAGGATCAGGCGATCACATCATCGATGAAGCGTTGGCTGCAACGGAATGGCTACCCCGGGGATATAAAAATTCTCTCCATTCCTTACTTTGAGTTATCCGATAAAAGGCATGAATCTGAGCGCAGGATAAAAGGATCGATTACAGTCCAGTTTTTGCATAGGCTGCCTGAGGGAACCATCCTATTTGAACAACTTGTACTTGAAGAGGTAGCGATAGATAATATTCGTCCCTTGATTGGCGGAACTATATTTAAAAGTTATTTAATTGATTCACTTGAAAAAAATAATGGAACCTATACGATGACAGGAAGGGGCTTCGGGCATGGTGTAGGGATGAGTCAATGGGGTGCACATATAATGGGACAAACAGGAAGTACTTACAAGGAAATTATTCAATTCTATTACCCTGGAACCTCGGTTACGGATATGAATAACGAATAGGTATAGATCATGTATAACAAATTTGTCTATTGTGTTTAGTATTAGATAATGGGGGGAATAGGTTTAATGTACAATGACATATCAAGTATATTCTTTCATGGTGGCAAGGAAATAATTTACAATGAAAAACATAAAAAAAATCCTTGAAGCTTATTGACTATTTTCCTGAATAGCTGTAATATTAATCTCGCTGTTAAAAAATAGCTTACTGTAGTTGCCTGAGGGGCAAAGAAATGTAGTTATTATATTTAAATTATTAAAGTGAAATTTTCTTATTGACAGTGTATTGCTAGAATGATATATTTAATGGGTTGCGCAAAAAAGGCAACTAAATAAATCAAACAAATTAATTAAATAATCTATTGACAGCTTTGTTGTTAATATGGTATATTTAAAAAGTCGCCATTTTGAGAGGCGGCAACGAAATTTGCTCCTTGAAAACTGAACAAAACAACCAGTATGTCAAGAAAACAGGTTAAAAGTTAAACTTTTAAACCCTGATTTCAATTTTTAAAGCTAAGAC
>JBDNGJ010000125.1:0-15732 GCA_041689365.1 Virgibacillus sp. | reverse complement strand
CTTCCAGGTTGTGAGTGCAATTATCATTGCTTTTCTTGTCAGCTTTTTATTTCCTGCGGTTAGAAGAGACACCAAAGGGGTATTTAAAAATGGCTTGGGAAAAGTAAATCAGACTGTCCAAATACAAATTTGCGCAGGGGTAATGGTTGGTGTTTTTTACGCGTCCGGACTAATAGATAAAGTGGCACTCATGACAGAGGGACTGGCTTCATCAATGGTGAAATTGGGCGGGGCAATGTCCATGGTAGTTGTAGGTATGCTAACCGGTTCACAGACAACTTCCCAGTCTGTTATTGTAACTTTTCTTGGCCCCATCCTTGAAAAAATGGAGGTAGCCCCGGAATTGATTGCTTTAGGTGCATCCCATATAGCTGCAGCGGGCCAGAATATGCCACCGGTAGGTTTAACAGCATTTGTCATTTGTGGGTTGATAGGCGGGATTTTAAATACGAAAGTAGACCCACTAAAAGTCATGATGCTGGCGCTGCCGAACTCGCTATATTTCTTAATCATCGGGTTGATTGTGTGGTTCATCTAAATGAATAAAGCAAAATTTGGAATTCTGATGCTGGATACAAATTTTTACCGGCCAAAGGGAGATATAGGAAATCCGGATACCTTTTCCTTTCCTATCGAATATAGATTAGTAGAAAAAGCAACTATCGACCGTGTAATTAAATGGGGAGACGCTGCATTGATCGAACCTTTTATAAAATCAGCTAAGTATTTAGAGAAAAAGGGGATAAAAGCAATAACCACCAGCTGTGGTTTCCTTTCCATCTTTCAGCAGGAAATCCAAAATCAGTTAAAAGTTCCTTTCTTCGCATCCAGCTTAATCCAAATTCCATTGGTTTACAAAGTAACAGGTGGAAGAATAGGTGTTATTACAGCAAGGAAAGCGAGTCTGACCATACAGCATTTGGAAGGTGCTAGTGCTGGGGACATACCAGTCGCAATCGAGGGTATGGATGACAGGCCGGCATTTACGGGCGCAATCGTGGATGAAACACAGGCACTTGATATGGAAAAAGTATCCCTGGAAATGAAAGAGGCAGTTCGTATGCTCATCTACAAGTATCCGGATATAACTGCTATTGTACTTGAATGTACCAATATGCCGCCGTATAAACATGCCATACGTGAAGTAACGGACTTGCCTGTTTTTGATATTACGTCTTTGGTTAACTATGTGGTAAAAGAGTTTTAAATTCTGCGACACACGTGCCTGCCACCTTGGACAGTTTGAAGATTCTAAGGTGACAGGCATTTATTCCTTCGATATATCAACTCCTCCAATCAGTTCAATTTAAATAATTCCCTCTTTATTATATTTTTGTTAAACTCATTCAACATGATGTTTTATATTTTGGCTTTTCTGGATTACTTCCAGTTGAGCAGTTTTTGATATCTAGAAAGCTATAATAGGGAAGGGGGAATGAGAAATGAGTGCGATTGCTGAACAAGTGACTGAAGAGTATTCGTTATCCAAATCAGAGAAAAAGAAAATAATTTTCCTGATGTGTTCTGTTTTATTATTTTCAGTTATGAATGGAACCATGTTCATGATCGCTGTACCTGATATTGCAAAATCCTTTTCTCTTTTACCCTCACAGGTGAGCTGGGTTGTAACGGGGTATATCATTCTGTATGCAATTGGCGCGTTGATGTATGGAAAATTAGCTGATATTTATCCGTTGAAATTATTATTGACGATTGGATTGAGCTTATTTGCGGCAGGTTCGGTTTTTGGCTTTTTTGCACCAACGTTTCTAATGGTTGTCATAGCGCGTTTGATTCAAGCGATGGGGGCATCTTCCATTCTTGCTTTGGCATTCATTGTGCCGTCACGGTATTTCTGGGATGAAAGAGGCAGGGTACTGGGAATTGTTTCAAGTACTATGGCGTTTGCCTCAGGCGTAGGACCAGTGATTGGTGGTTTTGTTGCAGGTGCGTTGAACTGGCAATTTTTATTTTTAATTTCTGCACTTGTAATGATTACTATACCTTTCTTCCGAATCTGGATGCCTGAAGAGGAGAAAAAGGAAGGGAAAGTTGATATTCTGGGGGCTGTGTTAATTGCCGTAGCTGTTGCCGATCTTATCCTTTTTATTACGATGTTTGATTGGTGGTACATCGTCATTAGCATTGTATTCTTTGGTTTATTTGCGTGGAGAATATCCAAGAGTGACATTCCGTTTATTCGTCCGGATTTATTTAAAAATGCTCCATATCGAACAACGATTATTGCTGGCTTTTTTGCAATTATGACAATGATGGGCCTAATGTTCATCATGCCTCTCTTGTTAAGTGAGGTAAACGAATTGAACACGCTGCTCATCGGTCTTACATTATTTCCAGGTGCCATGGTTGCTGCGTTTATGGGGAGATGGGCCGGACTTTTAACAGATAGACGGGGTAGTGAACAAGTAGTCTTTATTGCTTTCGCGCTAATGATTACTGGATTCTTGCTAATATCCACTTTTACAGGAGGACCTGCTTGGCTAATTAGTACCGTGCTAATCATTACCTTCATCGCTTTTCCGTTTATCCAGACTGCTACAGCAAATCTGATTTCAACTGTTCTCCCACGGAATGAGATTGGAGTCGGAATGGGGATTTATAATTTAGTTAATTTTATGTCTGGTGCCTTCGGTGGGGCGATTATTGGAAAAATACTTGACTATGATAATGAATTGAAATTAAACCCATTTTCAATTGCACAGGGGAACGAAGTGGTTTACAGTAATGTTTTTGTCGGATTTGTTGTGCTGACGATTTTGAATGGATGTTTCTTTTATATTTCGTTTAGAAGGAAGTAGTAATAAAGCCAGCAGCTTTTCATTTTGAGTGTGAAAAAGCTGCTGGCTTATTTTATCTGCAATTTACTTTTTATTAACCGAAGCGTCATAAATGGAGTCTACTGCTTCTTTTAAGGCAGCATTAAACTCTTCATCTGATTGGTTAACATTTAAGTCATCACTTAATGCTCTGGAGAAACTGGCGATTAAGCCGTCATTTTTCGCAAGTTTTTCGTTAGCTTCTTCACGAGGATACCCACCAGATAGAGCAACAACCCGAACAACGCGTGGGTGTTGGATTAATTCTTCATAAGTGTTTGCTTTTGTTGGAATTGATAATTTCAGCATCACGTTATCTGTTTCAGATAGTTCATTAAGATGGTTCATCAATTCGTCTTTTAATATTTCTTCAGATTTCTCTTTGTCGCTGCTGTTAATATCTACTTCTGGTTCGATAATTGGAACTAAGCCAGCTTCTATAATTTGTTTTCCAACTTCAAATTGCTGATCGGCGACAGCTTTAATACCTTCTGCGTTAGCTTCTTTGATAACAGAACGCATCTTTGTACCAAAAATATTCCGTTCATTTGCACGTTCAAGCAATTTATCCAAACCTGGGTTAGGCTTCATCAATTGCACGCCATTTGATTGTTCTGCCAGTCCTTTGTCCACTTTTAGAAATGGTACAATTTCTTTCTTATCAGCTAAATAATCTGCTGTATACATACCTTCTATTTTACTATCCATGGTTTGTTCGAACAAAATGGCACCAACGATATATGTAGAATCAAAAGCAGGTGATGTAATAATCCGTGTGCGCATTTCATGTACCAAATTAAACATTTCTTCTTCATTTGTATAAGCATCTTCCATAACACCATAATTAGCTAATGCTTTTGGCGTACTGCCACCACTTTGGTCAAGGGCTGCAATAAAACCTTTTCCATTTTTTATTTTCTCAAATTGATTTTTGTTCATTTTTTCCACTCCTTTAAATTACTAACTAATACAAGCTAACTTGGTTATCGCCAAGTTTTGACGATAAAAGCCTTCGTTCCACTTATGCAGTATTTCAACTGCTTACATAGCCAATTATACATTAGTATGCTATAGAACGAAAATTTTACAATAGCTAGGGCTGAAAATTATTATCTATTATTAATACCCCGCTGCAAATAAATCATTTCATCGGCAAGTGTTTTAATTCTGTCTGAAACATTACGATCTGTAATTTCATCACTTTCCAAGTTAAAGGCATCGTTATGGATAAAGACATTCCCTGTTGGAACTAATCCCTTAAAATAGGAAAGAACTGGCTTTAACTGATATTCTGGTACTAGAAAATGGTTGCTGGACCATCCTGTTGCTACAATACCTGTTACTTTATATTTGAAGGCATTTTCAGGAAAATGGTCTAACAGATTTTTCAATGCTCCCGAAATGGATGCCTGATAAATGGGTGTACCAAATACCAAAAAATCGGCAGAAGCTATTTTACTAACAACATCCCAAGTATCTTCGTTATAATCTGCTAACGGTGCGCCAACAGCAAACTCAACGTCGTACTCCCTTAAGTCAATTAATTCTGTCTGAATGGCTGAATCAAGGAGTTGAGCAGCGACTAAGACGTCATTTACAGCTAGCGATGTCTTCTCACCAGCAAGTGCCCCCGATATCCCGACAAGTTTCATCATTATTCCCCTCACAATAGTAGTAGTATTTGCATTAAGTAATCTATCTCATTCATCGTTTATGTATCTGCTACATTTACTTGTGAAGTTATCTTATCCTGGATTTTAATGCAACAAATTTGACTGGATTACGGGTGAAAAGCCTGTTTATGATAAAATAAAATCTGTATAATAAAAAGGGGAATAACTATGGTGACAGAAAAATTATATTACCAGGATCAGTATATGTACAGATTCAAGGCCAGACTGCAGAAGTGGGACAGGGACGAGAAAGGGCGTTTCTTTGTTGTTTTAGATCAAACAGCTTTTTACCCAACTGGTGGCGGCCAGCCTCATGATACTGGAACACTTAACGGTGTGAATGTGTATGATGTGGATGAAATTGATGGGGAAGTCCGGCATATTATGGACGAGCCAACTGAAATACATAAGGAATATACTGGTGAAATAGACTGGGACCGGCGTTTTGATCATATGCAGCAGCATACGGGCCAGCATATTTTGTCGGCAGCATTTGAAGAGGAATTTAAGTACAGAACTGTTAGCTTCCATTTAGGTCCGGAAATTTGCTCAATCGACCTTGAAGTTGAGAGCCTTTCAGATGAGGAAATACCACGCGTGGAGAATACCGCAAATAACATCATCCTGGAAAATCGCCCTATTGAAACAAGATGGGTATCAGAAGAGGAACTATCTAACTTTTCGCTGCGGAAAGAAGTTTCCGTTTCAGATAATATTCGTCTTGTTATCATTCCGGATTTTGATTATAACGGATGTGGCGGGACACATCCAGACTCGACTGGACAGGTAATTTCTGTTAAAATTTTGCATTGGGAAAAACAAAAGAAGAACAAGTTACGCGTTTACTTTGTTTGTGGAAACAGAGTGCTAAAACAGCTCGATGAAAAGCATAAGATTATTCAGGATTTAACGGATACGCTCAATACACCGCAAAAGGATTTGAATGAAACGGCAATTCGGACTTTACGTCTGAATAAAAAACTTGATAAAAAGGTCTATGAATTGAACATGGAACTGATCGAATATGAAGCAGACTCCTACATTGAACAGGCGGAGCCTCAGACCAATTGGAAAATAGCAAAAGACATTTTTTATGACCGGCCAATGCAGGAACTTCAGCAATTGGCTAAGCGGATTGCTGCAAAATCAGATCAAATACTGGTATTGCTTATCAATCAAAAAGGGGACAAGCTCCAACTTGTCTGTTCGAGAAGTAACGATGTGGTGATTAATATGAATGAGCTAGTTAAAAATGTCCTGCCCGTTATAAATGGAAAAGGCGGGGGAAGTGATTCTATTGCACAAGGCGGAGGAGATAGAACCATTTCAGCGGAGGAATTGATGGGCGAGTTAATCAACCAGGCAGCAGCATTTAAAAGCGAATAAATAGAAGCCTAAAACTTTGGAAGATGGAATGATTAACCGCCTGCTTGGAAAGATAAAAAAGATAAGTAATTGAGCTTGGCTGCCGAGAAGCAGGATAATTTTTCTTTTTTTAATTTTTGATTTACAATCAAGAATGGAACTTAAATGGTATATCTTTATCAACACTTTATAATTAGGCTTTTCGATATGAATCAGTATTACTTAGGAGGAACACACTTGGAATCAATCATACTTGAATATGGATGGACATTATTAATTCTAATTGGTCTGGAAGGTTTGTTATCAGCTGATAATGCGCTTGTTATGGCAGTTATTGCTAAGCATTTACCGGTTGATCAGAAGAAAAAGGCAATTAACTATGGTATTATTATGGCCTTTTTCTTCCGTTTTGGTGCCTTATTTGCAATTTCTTTTATCGCGAATGTTTGGCAGGTACAAGCTATTGGTGCGGCCTACCTTCTCTACCTGGGTCTGAAGCATGTGATCAAGGCACGGTTTGGTAAAAAGAATGAAAAAGTTGAAGAGGATATGGAAGAAGAATCTAAAGGCAAGGGTTTCTGGCCAACTGTTGGTAAGATTGCTTTAGCGGATCTCGCATTTGCGATTGATTCAATTCTTGCAGCTGTTGCGCTTGCACTTGGACTACCGGATTCTCCGATTGGTGAATTCGGCGGAATGGATGGCGGTAAATTTGCTGTGATTGTACTCGGAGGAATTGCCGGCCTGATTTTAATTAAGTATGCAGCAACTTGGTTTGTTCAGCTGCTCGAAAAGCGCCCGGCTCTCGAAACAACTGCTTATGCGATTGTAGCCTGGGTCGGCGTCAAGCTTGCTGTTCTAACCCTAGCACATGATGATATTGGCGTACTGGCTCATGATTTTCCTCATAGTACAGCTTGGACCCTTACGTTTTATGGAATACTGGTTGCTATCGCCCTATTAGGCTGGTTTGCACCTGGAAAAGATACAACCAAAGATGATGATGAGGGAACAACAGATAAAAAATAAGGACAAGGAGTACTTGTTTCTGGCTAAAGAAAATTTGGCTGAACGTTTAGAACAGATACCCTATACTGGGGTACATGGTTAAGAAAGAACAAACCACTAATTTTATTGAAAATTAAGTGGTTTGTTCTTCTTTTTTAAAGTGGAAATTCCGGATTATTATTCAACATTTGCTACATTTGGGTTTAAAGGAGAAAACATCCCATCTGGGTTTGCCTGCCAAACCCAAGCATGCAAAGCAAAGGAACCAGGAAATGGTCCGTCATCGAACTCTTGACCAAATAATGATGGACGCTTCCCACCGAGAGACATGTACTCAACAGCTACTAATTTATAACCACCATTCTTTTTAGGCTCGTAAACTAGAACTTCGGGAGCTAACGGATCATTGGTGCTGGTTTCTAGTAATTCGTTATTTGTTAGGTGAATACCCATGTTAGGAACTAGATGGTATTTAGCTTCATCCTTAGGTCCGTACCCATCTTCAAAGGCCACTTCAATGTCATGGTATTTAGTTGTTGCCTGCCGAACCTCAGAAAGTTGCTTTGATACAACGGGACCATAGGATTGCGCACCAGCCACATTAGTTAATACAAATGTTACTACAAAGACAATAGCTACAGTCATCATTAGAACTCCTCTTTTTTTCAAAAAAACATCTCCTTTTAAATTAATATATTCATTCCTTTATAAAGTATGATTTCGTTCCTTATTAAGAACCATTAGACAGTTTGTTATTAAAAAGTGCCAAATCAAAGCGGTACAATCCTTTTTAATGAATAAATACATTTTAACGAGTGGATACGTTAGCTGATGAAAATAAATAGAAGTAAAATCTCAGTTCAGTGAGCTGATATTTTTAAATTAACTACACATATCATTGAAATCAAGTATATAAGTTTAATTATTTTTTAAGGTGTAATTATATGGTGGCGTTAGGAAGTGGTCCTCGGTTACACACACCGTAAGGATCTTTTTGTATTTATCGTTAGAAGAAATTTCGCACATGTTTTATAACTTAGGTTGTTTTTTTGAACAAAGTATAATAAAATAACTAACAACATTAAAACCAACTAAACCGATTGGAATTATGATGAAAGGGGGTAATTATTTGAGTAAGACACCGCTTATCCAAATAGAGAACTTATATAAAAGTTATCCAAATAAGGGAGCGTCTGAACAGGTATTAAATGATATCAACTTTGATATAAGGAAAGGTGAGACAGTTGCCGTTTTAGGTCAAAGTGGTTGTGGGAAAAGCACGCTGCTTAATTTAATCGGTGGATTTGAGAACGTTGATCATGGTCATATTATGTTGGACGGTCAAGAAGTTACTCGACCAAGCAGGAAAAGCGTTATGCTTTTTCAGGATTATGGACTCTTACCGTGGCGCTCCGTTATAAAAAACGTAGAATTGGGACTTGAAAATATAAATCTATCGTCAAACCAACGAGAAGAGCGTGCCCTGAAATATTTAAATCTGGTTGGGTTGGACGGTAAAACGAATCACTTTCCCCGTAAGCTTTCGGGTGGGATGCAGCAACGTGTAGCAATTGCCCGGGCACTCGCGATTGAACCTGGTTTACTGCTGATGGATGAGCCATTTGGGGCTTTGGATACATTTACCCGTTATTATTTGCAGGATGAATTATTAAAAATCCAAGAAAAGTCTCAAACAACCATTGTTCTGGTGACGCATGATATTGATGAGGCCATTTATCTAGCGGACAGAGTCATGATTATGGGGGCGGATCAGGGACAGATTCAGCGGGAAATTATCATAGATACATATAAACCAAGGGATCGCAGTGGGGATGACTTCCAATATTATCGGAAGCTTATTTTAAACGAATTCCAATTAAGCGGATCAACACCATCGCCTGAATTTAATATATAGGCACTTTTCGTTGATTTTGTTCTAAGAGAACTATCTTTTAGAAAACAGCTACTATTTGATAGGGGAAAACCAATTCCGATAGGAGGAAAAATGATGAAAGTGAAAAAGTTCTTATTGATGGCTATCTTTTTTTTAGCCGTTCTTTTGTTAAGTGCATGTGGGCAAAGCGCAAATAGTGGCAGTGACGGAAAGCCGACTATTAAAATAGGTTATTTGCCTATTACACATGCTGTACCGTTATACATGCAAAAAGAAACGATGATGGGGACTGAAAAGAGTTTTAATCTTGAACTTGTCCAATTCTCCTCATGGCCAAATTTGATGGATGCTTTAAATACAGGAAGGATAGATGGAGCATCCAGTCTGATAACAGTGGCCATGAGAGCGAAAGAACAGGGCATTGACCTAAAGGCCGTAGCACTTGGGCACAGAGATGGGAATGTTCTGGTAGGTTCTAAGGATATTAAAGATGTGAGCGATTTAAAGGGTGAAACGTTTGCGATACCACATAAATTTTCAACGCACAATATTTTATTGTATGCAATGCTTAAACAGGCAGGAATGGATTATAAAGACGTGAATGCTGTGGAAATGGCCCCGGCCGAGATGCCAGCAGCTCTTTCGCAAGGTCGAATTGCAGGATATGTAGTGGCAGAGCCATTCGGTGCTCAGTCCGTTGTTTTAGGTAATGCTAAAGTACTGCATCAATCGGAAGAGCTTTGGCAGGATTCTGTTGATTGTGCTCTGATTTTGCAAGGCGATTTTATTGAAAACAATAAAGACGCTGCACAGGACTTCGTGGATAGTTATGTGAAAGCTGGAGGAAAAGCAGAAGCAAAGGACGAACACGTAAAGGAAATTTCCTCTAAGTATATGGAAGTAGACAAAGAGGTTATGGATTTATCATTAAAATGGATTTCCTATGATAATTTGAAAATAAACAAAGATGCTTATGAACAACTTAGTCAGTACTTAATAGAAATGGGATTACTAGAGAATCCTCCTGCTTATGACGAGTTTGTCGATAATACATTAATTAACAAGGCGAAGTGATGTTATGAAAATCTTGAAGAAAACAAAGGATATTTTGATAGCGGTTGTTATCATCGTTGCAATTTGGCAGGTCACCATATGGGTGACAGATATTGAAGAGGCCCTTTTGCCACCACCTGTCACAGTTGCTAAGGCAATTGTTTCCATGATTGTTGATGGGGTTTTCTTCGTTCATTTAAAAGCAAGCTTATCACGGTTTTTAGTTGGTTATCTGTCAGCAGCGATATTAGCTGTAGTTCTTGGCCTCTTTTTGGGGCGTATTCAAAAACTATGGGATATTGCCAATCCAATCGTGCAGGTGCTAAGGCCCGTGTCACCGATTGCCTGGTCGCCGTTTATCGTACTATGGTTTGGCATTGGAAGTACGCCGGCAATAGTGATTATTTTTATTGCTGCATTTTTCCCAATATTATTATCTACTATTTCCGGGGTGAAAAAGGTAGATTCGACATACCTTAAATTGGCACGGAATTTAGAAATCAAACAGCCGCACCTGATGTCAAAAATTATATTTCCTGCCGCCTTTCCAGCAATCGCTAATGGACTTCATATCGGGATAGGAACAGCTTGGATATTTCTTGTATCAGGTGAAATGGTTGGATCGCAATCCGGATTAGGCTATTTAATTGTTGATGCCAGAAACTTATTGCGATTGGATCTTGTTTTAGCAGGTATTATCTTTATTGGTATCTGTGGTTTACTGCTTGATAGGGGAATTCGCTTATTAGAACGATGGATTGAAAGACAATGGGGAATGTCACCAAATGATTGATTTTTTAGCAGTTAAGAAAGTATAACTTCTTTCTTACTGCATAAGTGCAACTAAGGCAATTCGCCCAAAGGCTTGCACTCCAGAGTATAAGGGGTTCTAAGAAAGCAAAATACGCTTTCATAAGAATCCCTTTAACGAATGCCAAGTTTTCTAATAAAAGAAAGACCAGGAATTTCACCCTGGTCTTTGCTTATATCAGCTTTAGTTCTAATCAGCTTCTACTGCGACAATGTCATCTACATTTTCATTGCAATGGGAGCAATAATAAGTGATATCCACTTCATGATTACACTTTTGATGAATGAGTTTTTTATAGCATTTTTCCAGGTTGTTTTTGCCCCAGAGAATCATTGCATTGAAGACATCTTCTAAATCTTCGCCACTCTTTGTCAGGGTATAGGAATATCTTGGCGGATGTTCGGAATATAACGTGAATGAAATTAATCCACTACTTTCTAAATACTTCAAGCGATCGGATAGCAAGTTGGAAGAAATGCCGTCTAATGCCCGTTTTATGTCACTGAACGTGGTATTTCCGATTAGAATCTCATGTATGATAAGCAAAGTCCAGCGATCTCCGATGATGTTCAACGTTTGTGCGATATTACAAGGTAAATTATAAGTTGTTGTCTTCATGTCATCAACCCTCCGTTTTTTTTCTGTAAATAAATAATAACATATTTTTCAATAAGGTTGATTTTTTGAAGTTAGTATAATAAAATAACCTTAAGATACAAAGTTGACTAATTCTATTGGAATTATAAGCTTTTCAATAAGGTGAACAAAATTTCCCAAAAGGAGAGGATTTAACATGACCCTTTATTTAACAGAGTCTGAGTTGAATGCAGAAATTAATAAAAAGGAAGACTTTGAAGCAAAGATTGCTGAAATCCAAGAGGACCTAAGCAAGAAGAACGTAAATTTAATTGAAGTTCAGGTCTCAAAAGACTTCTCAAGAGTATTTTTTATTTTTGAAGCTGAAGGAACCCAAGTTATTGAAGAAAATTTAAGCGAATCAGGCGTTTCGATTCAATTAATTAAGGAAGTAAGACTTGTAGGAAAAGAACTAGAAGATGTAAAAAAGCAGGAGGACAACATTAATTACCTTGTCGAATGGAATTTACCTGAGAGTCTAACAATGGATAAATACTTAGAACGCAAGAAAAAGAATTCTGTGCATTATGCTGAGGTTCCAGAGGTTTCCTTCTCAAGAACTTATGTGTGTGAGGATATGAGTAAGTGTCTTTGTTTTTATGATGCACCAGATGAGTCAGCTGTGAAACGAGCACGTGAAGCGGTGGATACGCCAATCGATTCCATAACTGAAATTAACGATGATTAATCATATCAGTCGCTGATAATCGCCCGGAATTCCGGGGGTTGTCAGCAGCTTTTTACATAGTGTGTCTACCAATTATACGGGTGGATTTAAAAAGAGGAGGGAGTCGATGCAAATGGTAGCGGATAAATCTGAAGTAAAAGAAAATTTGGCTCCAATCATCAAAGAAAAGCTGAAGCCATTTGTTAAGAAAATCGATGCGGAAGCTTATTATGCTGAGGATTTCTTAACTGACTTAGGAAAAGCGGGACTTACTAATTCGAATGGCATCCAAACACCTGAGATGCTTGAGCGTGAAATGCTGCTTGTAGAAGAAACTGCTAAAACGTGTATGACAACAGCATTCAATTTATGGTGTCATCTTGCCTCATTAACCTATCTGCGCAATAGTGATAATCGTTACCTAAAAAAAGAATTGCTTCCTTCTCTTGAAAAAGGTGAATTTCTTGGAGGTACAGGATTATCCAATCCAATGAAGTACTATGCTGGATTAGAGCGGATGCACTTAAGGGCTGAGCGAAGGGAAGGTGGCTTCGTTATTTCCGGTAACTTACCATCTGTTTCTAACCTGAAGGGTAATCACTGGTTTGGGGTGATTGCCTCCTTTAATGACGACAAACAAATTATGGCTTATGTACCTTGTGATGCTGACGGATTAAAGTTGAAGGAAAAGGCAAATTATTTAGGTGTAAATGGCAGCGCAACATACGCATGTAAATTTAATAATGTATTTATCCCTGATGATTGGATCATTTCTTCGGATGCTGAAAATTTTGTAGACCACGTTCGCCCGGCTTTTGTACTTTATCAAATTTCACTGGGACTTGGTGTTACATCTGCATCCATCCAATCAATTAAAAAAGCACCAGGCAAACAAGGTGGAGTCAACAAATTTTTATCAATTCAACCAGAGGAATTGGAACAAGGATATTTTGTTCTAAAGGAAAAAATTACGTCAATATTGGAGCATAACGAACTGGAAAAGACCTGGAAGGAAATATTGCAGGTTCGCTTGGATATTGACAAATTAACAATAAAAGCTGCACATGGGGATATGTTACATTATGGTGGGGCAGCTTATCTGGAAAAAAGTCATCCATTTAGAAGGTTGCGAGAATCATACTTTTTGATAAACCTTACACCTACAGAAAAACACCTGGAAAAATTATTATCATAGTGAATTTCAAACGAGAGTTAACAGCATGATGAGTAAAGACGTTCAGGTGAATTCTGAACGTTTTTTTTAAGTGAATCCCAAGTGATTAGTTGAGTTTTATAACAAGAATATCGTTTTACCTAGTTGATATGGTCACATAACCCAAGCTGGGAGAATATCATATTGATGTAAAGAAAGGAGAGATATTTAGTGCACAACAATATGCAGATGAATCCGCATGAATATCAGGGTGATTACCAGCCGGACCAAATAAAAGGGCTATGTAGACAGTATATGAACTACCATGTCATCGGACAACTAAGCGATGGGAGACAGGTTGACGGAATTATCGATAGCATGGATGAGGAAGGTGTGACCATGTTAGTTCCAGAAGAAGTTGATGCAGAACAAATGAACAGACAATTTGATTATGGATATGATTATAACTACGATTACGATGATTACGGAAGGCCGCGGAGGAGAAGATTCCGTCGATTCCGCAGACAACGTTTCCCGTTTCACTTTTTCAGAAGATTATTCCGTTTCCCATATTATTCCCCTCCTTACCCTGGGTACGGATACGGTGGAGGATACTATTAATAGCTACCTTTAATGGTGATTTAAGGCAGTTTACATGCTGCCTTTTATTCTGGAGTTGTACCTACAGTTATAAAACTTGCCTAGTCTCTATCCTTGTAGAATCTCTTCCCTTAATCAGTTTTAACGTCGCTACTATAAGAAAACTTACTATCACTAATAACAGCCATGAACTCACCTTTCCCAGATGAACGAGACTCCATGTGTCGGTTTGGTTTGGATATTCCCAAGCTCCAAAGATCGTTGCAATATTTTCGGCTATCCATATAAAAAATCCGATAAGCACAAAAGAAAGTGCGAGTGGCATACGATAACGCGTTCCATCAACCTCATATGTTACCCAAGATTGCCAGAAGACGACAATCACAAGTCCTGATAACACCCAACGAACGTCAATCCAATAATGATGGGTGAAAAAATTCAAATAAATCGCTGCAGCAAGAGGTACAACTGCCAAAAGTGGAGGCCATTTAAAAAGCTCAACATTTAATCTTCTCCACGCCTGGCAAAGATAACTGGCTACACTTGCATACATAAACCCGCTATACAAAGGTACACCAAAAAATTTTGAGTATCCTTCCTCAGGATAAGACCAGGACCCCATATGTACTTTAAATATTTCAAGCGCAAGGCCAATAAGGTGAAACAATGAGATAACTTTTAGTTCATCGCGTGTTTCAAGACCGGAACGCACCATCCACCACTGCATCAGAAGGCAGATGATGAGCAGCAAGTCATACCGTGGTATAAAAGGAAACGATATGATTTGTGTGAAAGCCAAAGAGGCAAAAATAACAGCCGGAAACAAACATGACAATGCCTGCTCCCAACCGAAACGAGTGAGTTGTTTCAGTGATCTCATAGTTTTTACCTCCTAATAATTAACCTTGGGTGTCATTATCGCTTCGGTATTCTAAAATGTCTCCAGGCTGACAATCTAAAGCCTTACAAATACCCTCCAAAGTTGATAATCGGATTGCTTTTGCCTTTCCATTTTTCAAAATAGAAAGATTAGCCATCGTAATTCCAACCCTCTCGGAAAGTTCTGTTACGCTCATTTTCCTTTTAGCCAACATTACATCAATATTGATTATAATCGCCATTTTATCCACCTCAGACCGTTAATTCATTTTCTGATTTAATATTAATCGCTTCTTGCAAAAGTCTTTGGAGAACAGCAGCAAAAACAGCAATGACCATTGGTGCAAGAATAAAGAGCATTCCAACTAATATGACACCTGGAGCATCGTCTAACTCCGCAAAGATATAGAAGAATGGCATCCCAACCACATATAAGCCACTGATTGTGATTGCACAGTATTTTATATTTTTTAGAACTTTTACAGATATTTCCGAGAACGCTTTGTTCTTGTCAATATAATTTAAAAGTTTAAAAGCCTGATATAATGCAACGAAAAAAGGTATTGTCGATGCATACATGACTATTATAATACCATATAGCACATAGGCGAACTTCGCACTTTCTGCTGCTTCTTTAGCTAAGAAAGGCAATCCAAATATACACAAAGCAAGAATTGGCATTCCAATCAGAATAACAGCTATTTTTAAAAAGAGTGTTGATCCACGTTTCATAAAAAGCACCTCACTAATTTAATATCATATTGACTTTAACACATTATTTATCGTTTAACAATAATAAAATGTTGAATAATATTATATTATTGTTGTTTAAAGAATTATTTATGGTGCTGGAAAGTAGTGATGAGGGGGGCAAAGAAGCGGGACGTGGATCTTGCATACTAGTGAATTGGATCGTGGTTCCGTTAAATAGGAGAAAAGGCCTTCATGTAGGGTTGAAACGGTTCCTGGTTCCGTTATTTACCCAAAAACAACGAAAAATGTGGCTGAAAAGGGTAAATAGCTACTATGAACAAAACTGGCTCCTTAATCGTAAAGTCGTGGGTTAATTTGGTAGACTGTTTACTAAGAAAGAAAAACCCAAATCAGAGCCACATTACGAAAGGAGCCTTACAATGAATAATAACACAAAATACGT
>JBDNGJ010000124.1:0-14238 GCA_041689365.1 Virgibacillus sp. | reverse complement strand
TGTTATATGGCTGTCCAGTAATTCCTTTTAAGACCTCATAAGTTGTTTCTGTATATACATTTGTCCTAGGATCATAAAGGTATATCATTTTTCCACCTTTCCTTTCCCAGGTGGAATCATTAATTTTGCTCCATTTGAAAACGCCTTCTCAATATCATCAATCTCGCCTCCCATCCAGTATTCGTACAGTGTCAGAAACACTTCATGCTGATTCCGTTTCACTATTTTTGTGATATATATCACGCTTTTACCTTGATTCCAGAGTGATAGAACCTCTTTTCGTTGCCATTGCGTTAAACCAAAATCAATGTTCTTATCATCAAAGAGCAGGTGACTCTTTTCTTGTTTTAAGAGGGATTTGAATCCTATTAATGTGTTCATGAGTCACCACTCGCTTTACGAGAATACTTTTTAAGCAATTGCTCAGTTTCTCCCCATTCCTCGGGATCAACCTCTTGTTTTGGAGTATTTTTATTTTGTTTTCGCTCTTTAAACCAATCTGGAACAACTTCGTTTGATTTGTTTTGGTAGTATGGCTTTTTAGCTGCTTGTTGGTTCTGGAACTCCACTTCTTCTGATTTGGCTTGTTCAAGTGATTTAATGCCTTTATGGTGCCAAGATTGTAAAATACTTTCAGCGTATCCCCAGTTAGGTTTATTCCTTACTAACGCCCTATCCATTGCTTCAATAACCATCTCGTCACCAAAATCATTAATCCAATCTAATATTTTTTCGGATATTGTTGGTCTGATATTTCCAAAATTATTTTGATAAAAAACGATAGCATCTTTTGTAGTTGCTGGCTCTTTTTCTTCTACTTTCTCTCTACTTTCCTCTACTTTACTTTCCTTTACTTTCCTTTGTGTACTAATGTCGTTATTTACTGGATTAATGTTAACAACAACTAGGTTTTTGTATGAATTAACCTCTTCATTGCCTAATAACAGGTACTCATTGGCTAGTTTGACCTCTTTTCTACGAGATGAAGCTTCTAAATATCGCCTTTGAATCCCTGCAGAGGTAAGGATTTGGTAGGTTTCGTAAAGGCTAGTTGAAAAAACACCCCATTTTAAACAGTCATTAATGACTTCATTAACTTTATTTATGTTGACATTAACTCTTTTGGAGAACAGTAATTGTTCCTTTTCGCCCCACTGATAGAAATAACTGTTATCATAGATTTTCATTAATATTTTGATGACTACACCGAAACCTTCCAATCCGTGATTGGCTTCTATTAATGCAATTTTGTCATCACGATCTATATCAACATCTAGTGGGAAGTAATCCAGGCCTTCTTTTATTGGTCTTGCCATTACTTCACCTCCAATCCTTTACGCTATATAAACAACCTTCCCAGTTAGCTCCTGAATCTCTTTCTTGAATAACACTTCATCACTGTTACTATCCGATAAGTGCAGCAAGTGAATCTCCTGCACCTTACTTAGATCATTCGCTTTTAAAAATTCCTTCACATTCTCAAGACTAAAATGTGACCGTATCAATCGTTTCTTCATACCTTTATGAACTCTTCCAGATGCAATGTTTTCGTTCAGAATGTCTAGTGAATAGTTACACTCCAAAAGCAAATGTGTTAAGCCAGTGAACTTATATTTGATGTAGAAGGTATCAGTAGCGAATAACAGTTTCTCGCCTTCGCTGTTAACCAATAAGTACCCTGTCGGCTCATTTACGTCGTGTTCTACATCAAACGGTAATATCATCCATGTTCCTATTTGAAATCGTTTTTTCTGATCTATGAGTTTGATTCTGTGGTGCTCAATATCAAGTGCTTCTTTTGTGCCAGCACTCATATACGTGTTAATTCCTGCTTTTAAAATGTCCTTTATGCCTTTCGTGTGATCGCCATGCTCATGCGTGACTAAACATCCTGCTAAATTGCTAGTATTGAAATTTAGTGCCTTTCTCATTTCCTTGAATGCTATTCCTGCTTCAAGCAGCAAGGGAGTGCTACCATCTGTAATGTGGTAGCAGTTTCCCTTTGAGCTAGAAGCTAGTGTGTTAATCTCAATCATTAGAATCCCCTGCTTGGTTCTTGGCTTTCTTGTTGGTCCATATCGTTCGCTACTCGGTCAATAGTAGATTGCTCCTGTTCCGGTTTATCTTTTGGTGCAGGTTCTGGATCTTTGTATTCAATATCGATTAACTCTGAATTGGCATTATCAGTAATTTGTTGCTCTGCTTCTTTTTCAGGAGTCACATCAACACGGTCATTGTTATACTCATTTTCGGTTGAGTTATTAATCGCTTCTACAAGTAGATCACTATCGTCGCTCGTATTAATAAAGGCCTTGGCAGCACGATTAATAACTGTACGTTTAGCCATTTCTTGAGGGAATTTTTTATGCACTGCTTGTCCAGTTTTGGATTGACCCCAAGATGCATCAATTTCCTTTTTAGTCATAACGGTCAATATTTCTTCATCTTCATTCGTTTTGACCACCGCATAAGCGCCTAATATGTCGTTATCCCTGTTCTGGAACTTTGTTTCGTGCTTTAAGAGTTTTTCACGACCACCGTCAATTTCATAATCGAATGCATCACCATCAAAAATAACGTTTGCCCAAATATCCTTTACATTGGTTAATCGCTTAAGAACTGCTTGTGTGCCAAAATAAGAACGATTAAGTTGTAACTGACTACCGTACACAATGAAATAACACTGTGTTTTAGCCGGACTTAAACCTTGAACAACCATATCTAGCAAAGCGTTAGCGATTGAATCTCTTGAGCAAACGTCTAACGCTGGTTTATCAGTTTTATCTTTCGCTTCTCGCAATTTAAAAAATGCACTTTTTAAAGCATTGCTTGCGTTATAGTTAGCAGGAAGTTGTAGACCATCTTCCTGTAATCTTGAAAGGCTACCGTTCACATCATCCGTAATATCCTTTTGAATTGTTGCTACTTGATTTTGATTACTCATTTAAACCAACTCCATTTCTCTAACATTTTCAATTCGTAATTCCTTATCAGCCTCAGAAACTACCAAACTAATAATTTGGCTATCTATATCAATCAATTTCGTAACCGATTCAGCGTTATCAACGAATATTGGAGCCTGTACACCATAGTGCTGTGACAGTGTATTGATGATATCTAACCCAACATTGATTCTTGCTGCATTGTTTAAACCTGCATCATAAGGAACACCATCGAGAGTAGTCGTACATATTTCTTCAAGACCACCATTTATATTCGTTTTGAATAGGTTGAATCGTGCATGTTCGAACTTACTATTAATCTTTTCTTCCAACATGTTTACTTTGGAGCGAATAAACTCTTCTGTAAGATGCAATTCTTCTTCCAGCTGCTCAAATTCTGCAGCAAGTTCTTTTTCCTGATTTTCTAACTCAACAACACGATTTTTAGACTGTTCAGATTGTGCTATCTTGCTTAAATCAATGTTCAATGTGCTTTGCTGTTCTTTCAGTGTTGCAACCTCTTTTTGCACTTCCTGGACCGATTCATCAACTGACTGTTTTAGCTCTTCAATTTGTTGTTCTACAGCTTGTCTATCCTGCATAAGTTTGTTATAGGTAGCATCCTCAGTAATAAGTTTTACGTTGCCTTCAGCTTCTTTTATTTTTGCTTCAAACTTAGCAACCTGTTCTTGCTTTTCACTGACCTGCTTTTCTAATTTGCCGATTTCATCAGCTATGGTTTGATTTTCTGCACCAGTAGCTTTAATTTTGTCGTTAGTTTCAACGCCTTTTGATTTAATGCTTTCAAGCATGTTTGCCTTATTAACATTGAAAGTCTTAATAATCTCTTCACGTTGCTCTTCTGGAAGGTCTTGACCGCAAGACGGGCAAGAACAATTCTCTTCATGATTGAATGCTTCACTGTCTTTCTCGTCATACTGCTTACGGAGATCGTCACGACGTTCGATTAAATCATTGATGTAATCTTTGTTCATGCTGTGCTGTTGTTTCTTACTAGTGATTTTTGACTGGTAGACACTGACGTTTGATTGCTCTTCCTGAAGCTTTGCCTTCAACTTGAACAATTCATCTTGACCGTTTTGAGCATGTTCGTTTTTAACGTTTGTGATTTGCAGGTCAATATCACTTATTTGTTGTTTAAGCTTATTAACCTCACTACCGCCTCTTATATCATTGACTTGCTCCTGCTTGGATTCAATCTGCTTGCTTAAATCATCTAATTGCTTATCAACTGAATCCTTATCTAGTCCGTTCACGTCCGGTAAGCCTCGATGTATTTCATCAACTCTAATTGGAATTCTGTCTAGCTCCTGATTAATTTCTTTCCGTTTAGCAGCAATAACTTTTTTATGGTCCTCTATACTGCGACCACTCAATATATCAGCTAACTTGCTTAAATCCTTATTCGAATTGATTACTTCTTCATCTGATACATCACCAGCAATTTCTAGTAACAAATCACGACGGTTTTTCCAGTGAAGCTGTTCATTGAAGTAACTTGGACTTGTAAGAAGCTTGAATATGTCCTCGTCTACTATTGAAGCAACTTTATCAGTGAACTCTTTCTTCTTACTTGGCACACCATCGATATAATAGTCTGTTGTATGGCCTGAAAATTCACTGGTTATGGATCCACGTTTCTTGGTCCACTTCTCACTAAATACTTTTTTGAGTGTCAGCTGCTTATCATCAACTAATATTGTTGCCTCAACTTCGTGATTTAGTTTAGGGATTGGTTTACCATTTTGTAGCGTTTTGATACCGAAATCTTTTTGGTTGTTTGAGTCCTTATCAAACAGCAACCAGATAAATGCATCTGCGATTGTTGTTTTTCCAGTAGCATTATCACCGTGAATACTTATGTTTTCTCCTGCTGCACTTAATTCAAATTCCTTAATGCCCTTAAAGTTAGTTAATACCAAATTGAGCAGTTTAATTTGTTTCATATACATAAACCTCCATGAGCTTGATTTATCACGTCTGGTAAGCTATAATAAACGTGATATTGGTATTGAATTTTCTGATCGCATTAGAGTGCGATCTTTTTTTGAGCCATCATGTCGAAGTATTCGTTTGTTTTAAGTCTTGCTGTGTAGGTGAATCCTGCTAATTCAAACGTAACGACTGTATGGTCATCCTCTACTTCATATAAACAAGCATGTAGATCAATGTTGTTATCGTGATAAATGCTTTTCAATGTTTCTGCTGTGATGGATAACTCAGAACACCACATCGCTGTAATTCCTTGCTTTTCAGCTTCAACAGCATTCCTTGAATGTTTCAAAAGCTCGTCCACTTCCATAATCAACCCTCCTTTCAATCGTCGTATTCGGTGACGAGGTTCTTACAACTCTCGCAGTAGCTTTCGTATCTAATGTCAGGTCTTGGATTGAATTGCTCTAGCTTTTGACCACCACAGTTGTTACAAGTTGCATAATTAATATGGTCCACCTCCCTTCTATTGACTTCAACAGCAGGTGACTAACGCGCTGTTAGGGCTAATCAACCCTTTAGCAAGTAGGAACTACAGTTAATTAAAGGGGGAGGATAACCTTTTGTTCCTACTCGCTAAAGGAAGGACTAGCTTGTCCTTACCTTTTGTGCTAAAATGAATGTAATTGAATGATTGATTTTCTCTAGCTCGCTGCTTCCAACAGTGAGCTTTTATAATGTCCACAGCACATACTCCAAAAACCCGAAACCTAACACTGCAAATACATATATTTTGACCGTTTGCGCCTTCTCGCTCATAACCCCAACCTCATGTTCGCAATGACTCTATCTACTTCCTGTTGCCCTTCAATTTGCTTGATTTCGAACCATGAGTGATCAAATGTTTGTTTAGCTGTTTTCATTTTTCCAAGTTCATTTAGTGATCGAGTTGCATTTTCAAAATAACAAGCAGCTTTAGTGTAGTTCTCTTCTTTAAACGCATTTTCACCTTCTTCTGCACAGTGATAAAAGCAACTTAATTCTTTCTCAGCATGTTCTTGGTCATCTTTTAGAAACATTATTTAACCTCCTCAGTAATTCTTCTTGCGCTTTGTAGTAGCGAGACCGACCACTCGCTCCGGTTCCGGGCAAATTACCGGAAGCACTTGCGAATTCCTCAACCAGTTCTTCATTAGTTAATTCTTCCAAATTCATTTCATCACCTCAGTAGCTTTCCATTTTTGAGTTAGTTGCTGATTCATTTCCTTCGCTGAAAACTCATAAGACTCGGCTAATCTTGCACATAAGTTGTATAGTACGTCTGCAGCTTCTTTTGACTCTTTATATAACTGCTTTGCGCTTTCTCTGCATTTCTCTGTTGCTAATTCCGGATTGCGTAAGAATTTATCCAGCTGCAGCACTTCTTCTGCTTCATCAATTTCTTTTTGCGCTGCTACCATGACCGCTAAGTGATTCGCTCTGTCTACTGATGTACCATCCATTACTGGTGCTGTTTGACCTTGTGAGAATGTGTGTGTAATCTCCATGTTGTATGTAGCGTCGTCATAAGTTTCAAGTGACGATTCAGCCAGGTCGCGCTGCATATTCCGTTTGTTATGCTTCATGGCGGATACGTTTGAGTTACTCGTGAATAATTCAGCTGCCATTTGTTCACCGCTTATCTCCGCCCTCTCCATTAATCCTTGAATTGCTTTTCCTACTTTCATAATTAACCTCCTATTTAATTGTGGAATTTACTGTATTTTGATTTACATAGATTGGTAGTATGCTAGATTCATGTAGTTAGATAACTTGCTTGAAATTGATGAAATTAGCGTTTTGATTTGTTGCGCTAAGCCATTCAAAAAAGTCTTTTGTGACTACTCTCGGATGTCCTAATTCCCGATTGACTGGGAAGTCTTGGCGATTAAAAAGCTGATTGCATTTGTTCGAGCTGATATCAACCAGCTCCATGAATTGCTTCCGAGTTAGCACTGGTGGTATCTGTTTTTCTTGTAGCTCTTGAATTAAAATCGGAACCAGTTGATTTTTGATTTCGTTTGCGAATGATTGGATCTCTTCTTGGCTGAATGATGTTGTTGGCATTAGACAAACACCTCGTATTCATTAAGAAGTTTTTCTGAAAGTTTGACCTGACCTTTACCAGTGATAAGGGTTGTTATGCTCTCAACATCACCCTGAGTACGACTGACAACCGTAACAGTGGTGTCGAATAAACCTTGCTCAATGTATTGCTGTTTCGGGTTGTTGTATTCTCGACCTTTTTTGATTAAATAACCTTTATCTCGTAGCCATCTGAACATTTTGTTTCTGCCAATACGGATTCCGTGTTCGTCGTACATCATTTTTGCAAATGAACCTACATTGATCGATGCGCTTGAGTTTGATACTGCTTTTCCGAATGTTGTGTATGGTTGGTCAATCTTTTGCTGTTGTTCTACTTGCATTCGTTTCTCTTGTTCATCTTTTAAGTTGGTTGCCAGTTTGATGATCGTATCTGGATTAAGCAGCGCTTCTTCCACTGTGTTCGGTGTCATGTATGCGCCATGTTTTCTAATAGAAGGAAGCACATCTGATGTAATCCATTTTCTAAAGCGCTTAGCTTCAGGTTTGCGACTATCGAGAATGACATCGTATAGTCCGTCTTCATTTACGAACGTTGCTTGCTGTGCTCTGCCTAGCGAATCTTGGATGGGGTAAGTTGAACTTACGTCATCATTAAGGCGATCTTTTACCATTCTGCTGTTACTAAGCCCTAGAATTTTGACTAAGTCATTCAGTAAAAACAAAGGCTCGTTATCCTTTTCAATAATTCTTAATTGCTGTTCATCGAATATTTTTGTTAATTGATTCATAGTTTTTCCTCCTTTGTCTCCCTTTCTGATAGAATTCATGCAGAGATGGGGTGTAAAGATGACGCATGTATACGCTAATTTAATAGGTGAATGGGTAAATCTATCTGATGATGATAATTGCGTGATGGGAATCCATATGACTTCCCCAACAGTTTGGTGGGAAGAAAATGCTGAAATATGGAGTTCCAATAACAAGGAAGAACACACAATGTATCATTTAGACTATGTTCAGATTCATTACAAAGAGAAAGATTATAGAATCAACCCTATATTTCTCCAAATCGTCGAAAGTTAAATTCAACTTCGAGATTTCTTTTTAGTTCAGTCGAGTCGTCAAGTTGCACCTTGGCGGCTTTAGAACTAAACTGCATATCCACTACTTGCTTCAACTTAGACCAGTCAGATTGCTTCATGCCTGCAAGTTGTTCAGCGAGATTTGCTATCTGTTCTTTGTTCATTTAAACGACCTCCTTTTGTTTTTGTTCCTTTAAGGAACTATTACTTTCAAAAAAAATCACCCAGTTAAACTTCAATGTTTTGGCAATTACTTTTGCTGTTTCAACAGACGGTGTTTTCGTTCCTTTTTCTATATGGGTGTAGTGACTTCTTGAAATGCCAGATAACCGAGATACTTCATTTTGAGTAAAACCTCTATTATCACGCATTTCTTTTAACCATTCTCTCATGCTGCACCTCCTTTTTGTTCCTGAGGGGAACTTTATGTTAATTCTTATTATAGGTTCTTTAAAGTAACATGTCAACATATATTTAAAAATAAATTATGCTTTAAGAAACATTTGATGAAGTTACTAAAAGAAACCTTTATAATACGGGGTATTAGTAGGGGAAAGTAGTGATTTTTAATGACGGATTTTTCTGTTAGATTGAAAAAATATAGAGAAAAATTGAAAGAAACGGATAAAAAATGGACGCAGAAGTATGTGGCTGACAAAGTAGACGTAGCCAGAGTTACATATACCGCTTACGAAAACGGAACTAAACTACCTCCATTCGACACAATAAACCGAATAGCCGACTTGTTTGATGTTAAGACTGATTATTTAATGGGCAGATCTGACGACCCAAAGGAAACAACAGATGGTGAACTAGAAAAACTACTCAAGGATCCAGACACACAGCTCATGTTCAACAACTGGAAAGGGATGACTGAAGAAGAAAGGAAGGAAGCAATAAAAATGATAAACTATATTCAATATAAGAAATCTAAGGGGGATTAGTTTGGGGTTAATGGATAAGTTGAACGGATGGGAAAAGAAGCTTGATGAGAGCATCAAAAAAGATAAGGAAAAACGCAAAAACGGGACAAAGTTTAAAGACGAAATGAAAAAGGTCAATGCAGAAACTAAACAAGAATTTAGTGAAGTTAAAAAAGGATTCAAAGAAGGCTTAAAAGAAGATAAGGAAAAACGGTTAAAGGAAAATGAACAAAAGAAGAACGAACCCAGCTTTAAAGAACGTTGGAAAGAGGAATCCAGAAAAACGGAAGAAAAAGTGAAAGAGAAACAAGCATATAAAGAACAACAGGCGAACGCTACAGCACCAAAAAATGGTTGTTTTGATACTTTCATTTCTATAGTCTATTCGCTTCCAATATTAGGTTTAAGTCTACTATTTGCAGTATTTGCAGTATTTGCTGTTATTGAAATTATTAAATCAATATTTTAATGGTGTGCATATAATTGTACACCCTATTTTGTAAACTGAATACGAACATACATTCTATTTTAGGGGTGGTCATCATTAAGTATACACATTTAGAAGATTCTGTTCGTGATTTGTACAGGTATTTAAAAATACAATCGCCGCAAGAATTAGGAATCGATGTTATTGCTAGTAAATTGAATCTTAATGTTTTATATGGTGGCGTTAGCTTACGTTTGGGAAATGATTTTGTAATCAAGAAGTCTACTGAGCAAAAAGAATGGCAATTATTCGGTCATGAAGTCGGTCACTACCTAAGACATTCAGGAAACCATTTAGTTATGCATCCTTTATTTATGGACTTACAGGAGTACCAGGCTAACTATTTCGCTTACCATTTTTGCGTTCCTACGTTTATGCTGCAAGGTTTATATAGTTTGAATGTTTATCAAATTATGAATCTATTTAATGTAGAATACGAGTTTGCGGAAACTCGATTAAATATGTACAAAAATAAAATGATAATTGGAGGGGAATACCATGCACTGTGAAAAAATAACCATAAAATCTGGACAAGTCAGGTGGATTTGCATTGAAGATGGTCCACCAAATCCAGTGACAGGAAAAAGGAATCAGATTAGACGGCGTGGGAAATCACGAAAAGAAGCCAAGAAACGTGTAGAGGATGCCATAAGAGAGCTAACAGAAACGGGTGTGAATCACAAAGAAACAAAGGGTATGACGTTTGATCAATTAGCCTTACAGTGGTTGGAAATGTACAAATTGACTGGTGTAAAAGAGCCTACAATTGAAGCTAGATTGACTCAATTAAAGGCATTAAATAAAAGGATCGCCAAAGCCCCAATTGGTCAGCTAACGCATTTATTCTATCAAAACATTATTAATGATATTGCAACCGATCATGCCGAAAATACTGTTCGCGGCATTAACACTTGCGCTAATTTGATTTTTAAATTTGCAAAAAAGCATAAAATGATTGCAGAAAACCCCGCCGTTGATATTGTAATTCCGAAAAAAGTGAAAACGGTGGAGGATATTCAACGGGATAGCATTGAAGAAAAATATTGGGAAAGGGACGAATTAGAAACCTTTTTGGCAGCTGCACTTGAACATGGCTTGGAATTGGACAAAGAACGTTTTTACACACTTGCTTTTTCCGGAATGCGTGTAGGTGAGCTTTGCGCATTACAAAAAGATGATTTGGACTTTGAAAACAATACGATTAATATCACAAAGACTATTTCCGGCCAGCATGAAAACATGCGAAAATATAAACTTGGCACACCAAAAAATGGTTCGGCCCGAAAAGTCGAAATGGAAAAACCGATCATGGATATGTTACGGGAACTGGTGAGGAAGAATGATGAACATAAAATGAAATGGCGCACATTAATAGATGATTTCCACGATGCAGATTTTGTTTTCGCTAGAAAGAATGGATATCCTTATTTTCGTGGTGACGTAAATGGAAGAATTAAACGCATTTTAAAGGAAACAAACATCGAAAGACATGCATCATCCCATATTTTCAGACACACGCACATCAGTATGATGACTGAAGCCGAAATTGACCTTCCTACAATTATGGAGAAAGTTGGTCACAGCGACCCAAAAACAACCTTAGAGATCTACACACACGTTACTAAAAAAATGAAGGAAAATGCCTCCGAAAAAATCAGAGGCAAATTCGATGATATGCTTCAAAAAATTGTATTTTAAAAATAAACGTGACTTAAATGTGACTTTTTTAGAAAAATAACGCTATTTAAAGACTTTAATTACCGTTATATCAACGTTTGTTAGCATCCTTATCCCAAATCATGTCAATATGACAAGCAATTTCTTGGTATTAATTTGAGTTACTTTTGGGCAACCTATTGACGATTTTTATTGTTGTTATTTGACTTTGTTACTTGTGGTTAAGCTTTTTTATTTCTTCCTGTTACTTTTTTGTGACTTTTTATATTGTGTTTACTTTATTCGATTTTCAATTTAGTCGGAGCCTTTTTTTCCTTATTTAGTTCTATACCACCTAGCAAATAAACTATTGAATAATTAAATCTAACTGTATATAATAAGAACAAACGTTCGTTATAAGGTGGGTGATTTTAATGAATAAAGAAGTGATTGCCGATTACGTCACTATTCCCATGGCTATAAAAGTGCTTCGCCAAGATAGAGAAGTGCTTAGTGATTTTAAAATGTATCGCATTTATCTGAGTAAAATGGATGCTGTTCTGGAACAATTGCAGCATGATTTCAATGCAACCAAGAAACACTTGTATACTGTTGATCATGTAAAGATAAGTTGTATCGAAAAAAGCGATACCATGAAATACAATGTGCGTGGTAATGGGATAAATGAAGTTGTTGAATTTACTCCTAGTGAATTGAGGAGTTTAACGAGTGAACTTATGCGGGATTATTTATATGGAGATAAAGCAATTTTTACTGAATTAAAGGAAGATACGTGGATTAATTAAGCCCTGTAATGAGGGCTTTTTTGTTAGCTGAAAATAAATTAAATTATTTTCATTTTGGATGCCACCTTTTTGCCTCCGCATTCGATAGTGGTTGTGAGGAGGGGGATTTATAATGGAAAAGGAAAAGAAACTTGAAGGTCACTTAGTTGGTTTTGGAACGCTGCAAGAGATGGAAGAATATAAGGATTGGATTTATTTAGGCGGAGCAATGTCTGAAATAAGATACAATGCATATCATGATACGCCTAGTAAGGATGAATGTGATAAGTTGTGTGAGGAGATGTCTGGAGAAGTTATTGTTTATAAAATAAAAAAGCCTGTTAAGTGAGGCTTTAATCTAGTTGAAACTTAAATTAAATAAGCACCCAACTGGGTGCTTATTCATCGTTTCTATTTTTTTTACCAAATGCTTCAAAAAGCTTTTCAATTATTTCATCTTTTTCTTGTTTTTCTTTAGCTTCTAGGTCAAAATATAATCTTTCTTCGGGAGATAAGTTAAAGAACTCTTTTCTTTCATTTTCTTCACTCAAAAGTGTCATCATTATTATTCACGCCCCTTAAATATGATTGGAGGAACTGGTAATTTAAATTAGGGTCAAAGTAATGTTTTCTTTTTATCCAAATAAAACCATCGCCTTTTGTAATGACAGCTACATCTATTGGACCACCTACTGTTTCATTATCCCTAGAAACTCTCCTTTTAAACGATGTAAGATTTACCAATGCCTCGGCCATATCAGCTAGTTCTTCTTTTGGTAACGATCTTACAATCTGTATAATAGGACTTACAAATTTTTTTCTTTGAAATTGGCCGATAATCTGTTCAATCTTATTGTACAATTCATTACCCATTTCCTCCATTTTTATAACCTGATCTTCTGTTAATTCTACACCAATATCTTCCTTTAGGCGCTCAGGATAACTTATTAAGAGCTCATGTATAATGTCATAGAAAGCATCTTCAATTGTCGGATCAACACCTCTCATAAAGGAGGCGACCATTTCCTTTTGAGCAAAAGGAACAATGGAGGCGTGCCCAACGCCCTGCCCAGAAAGATGATTTATTGCTTGTTCTTTGATAATATCATACTTTAATTCCCTGAATACAAAACCCTCAACCTTTACCTCTATTAACCCTGGGAAAATATCTTCTTCTCCGTACCCCGAAATTACTACACCTGTACTTCCGGAACTAAAGAAATCACTTCTAATTAACTCATATGCGAGTTTATACAATTCTTCCTCTAAGAATTCCGGAACATCATAAATAATTAAATATTCAGTAACCTCTTTAATTGTATGACTAAATTTATTATTAAATTCATCATAGCTAAATGTCAATAATTTTTTTGATTTTTGTCTTAAGTTTTCAGTATGTTGTTTTATGTGATTAAGTAGCCAGTCTGTAACTCTTTCATCACTTATATCCTCTTGGTTATGTCGTGCTTTGTTAATATCATCCTCTACCATTTTTAAAATTTGTTTTATGTAATCTGAAAATGATTTACTTACAACTAATTCTTCTATTTCTTCTAAACCATACCTCTCATCATTAATAATGTAATTAAGGAAGTCCTCTTGATATTCTTTTAATGTGTCAAAGTGTTTACTGTTTAGTTTTTTGCGGTAAGACTTAATTATGTTTTCCCAGGGTACTTCCATAAAACCTGCTGATCCATAAACCATTATTCCTACGGGGTGTATTTTTGAGAGAGTAAAAAGCTTGTTTGCAGAATTGTATATTTTAGTACCACCAATTGTAACTGCACTATCAGCTGCCAAGGCAACCCCTGTTTTGTTCATTATCGCAATTTCAGCAGTCAAAATTTAATTCCTCCTTTCTCATTTCTTGTCATATATATCGGTTCGACATACAAAATGTGAAATCCTGCCTATAATAAAAAAACAAGATAAGAATCACTCTTCTTCAAATTCTTTATTCAAAAACTCAAGATCATAAACACCTTTTTCAATTCCTTCACGAAGTGACAATAGATATTTTCTCAACTCTTCATTATATAAATAAGGTACGTTGTTCCAGCTATATTCTCGGCGATCTGGGCACAATACAACAAGTCCTATGTCGTTTTTAAGCTTTTTTGTAACCACTAGTTTATATTTGCCACCATGCGGTGGATTTTCCCATTTCATATCAATCAGCTCCAGTGATTTTATTATACATTGAAAATTAACATGCACTATATAAGTAAATAATTAATTATTATTCGACTCATTTGTTTGTCACATTTCCGTCACAAAATTCACTGGAAAAATATTGATACAAAATGTGTAAAATGTAAT
>JBDNGJ010000123.1:0-7472 GCA_041689365.1 Virgibacillus sp. | reverse complement strand
TGTTATATGGCTGTCCAGTAATTCCTTTTAAGACCTCATAAGTTGTTTCTGTATATACATTTGTCCTAGGATCATAAAGGTATATCATTTTTCCACCTTTCCTTTCCCAGGTGGAATCATTAATTTTGCTCCATTTGAAAATGCCTTCTCAATATCATCAATCTTTCTATCCATCCAAGCTTCATAGAGTGCTAGAAACACCTCATGCTGATTTCGCTTTGTCCACTTCGATATATAATTAACGCTCTTACCTGCATTCCATAACCTTAATATTTCTTGCAACTGCCATTCAGGAAAACCAAAATCAATCGGTTTATCATCAAACAATACTTGGCTTTTATCCTGCTTTAACATGGAATCTCTGCTTGATAGTGTGTTCATACTGTTTCACGCTCACATCTTTCAAGTTTACTTTTCAGTATTGCGATTGATCGATTAAGTGCTGCTTCATTGTCAAATTCGCAATTAGTATCCGGGCAAGGATGAAATTCAGCTGACCATCCATTACTGATTACAATACCGCCAGTGTCTTGGCATGTTTGGCACACTACTCAAAACCTCCTACTCGATAATCTTTTCCTTCGATTTTTATTGTTTCCGCTCCTGATAGCATTCTGGAAATAATCCGCTTCGATTGCCTGCCATATTTCTTTTCCATTTCTTCACTGGTGTAATTTGTGGTAAATATGGTTGGTTTGGCTTGTCTTATATTTGTGACTTGAAAAATAATATCCGCGGCCCATGTTTCATATCCGTTTGGGTCCACCTTCACGTATTCGGAACCAATATCATCTAAAATCAATAGGTCTACTTGTTCGATGTATTGCATAAATTGTTCTTGAGTTTGATTAGAATTGTTTTGATAGGTTGCTTTAATTCCGTTCATAAGTGCCGGAGAAGTAATGAATAATACGTGATACCCTTTATCTTTTAGCTGATCACGAATGCTTTTAGATAAATGGCTCTTACCTACCCCAACATCACCCTGGAACATGATAGAATGTTTCTTCACTAATTTTGGAAACTTTTTCACATAACCCATTGACATTCGTTTTGCATTTTGTTGTGATAATGTTTCGGCATGATAGCTATTGAAAGATGAACTATGAATACTCTCTTCAATCGACTCATGCGCCTTAATCCAATTTTTAATCTTGATTGCAGGTAATTCATCCTGATTCGGTAAATCGTCCACAAGTTTACGTGTATCGCACTTTAAGCAAACAGAATCTTCATGATCAACGCCTTCATCATCAATACGCTTGAATACAGGTACTTCTGATTCGCAGTTCTCGCACGTCCTGGAACCAACCTTTTCAATTCGGCCAAGAAGGTTAGAAAGACTTTTCACTATTACACCCCCTAGAATATGTGTGCATAATCACCACTTGATTTTTTGCCGCTTTTCTTACCAGGTGCTTGTTCAATTTCTGCAATCGTCAATAGCGATTCATTCTCCCAATTACGCATGATGCCTTCAACATAACTAAGTTTTCGTACATTACCTGAGCACGCTATATTCAGTGCTTTTAAAATTATTTCTTTAGGGTCCTTGAATTTAGAATCATCTAACCACAACAACAACTGCTGTTTTCCATGGATATTATTCAAACCAAATCCGTTATCATCCCAAAATTTCATAATCTCCAATACGGCTTCTTTTTCTTGTTGTTCTTCTTCTTCTTTTTCTTCTTCTTTTTCTTCTTCTTGTCCCCTTATCGTGTGCGTATCGTGGTACGTATCGTATAAAACCTTGATGTTACGCTTTTCAATACGTTCACCTACAATAGGTATCAAGGTTTTATCCTTCACACCCTTTAATTCTGCTGTCACACAATCAATTACTGGTTTACCTCCACGATTGAGGTTGTATTTCCCCCAATTTTTGATAGCAACTTCTCTTGTATCTGGATTGTAAGCAATAATTTTGTGATGCCTGATAAACCGATCAAGTAATGAGTTTATTGTGTCGATGGAATAACCAGTATCAAATGCCATTTGCTTTTTAGTAATCTGATAGATACCTATTTGAGTAGTATTTGAGTTTGTCAGAAGGTAAAGGAAAAAGTATTTATCCTCTGGAGACATTTCTTCAACCACTTTAGGATCATCCCAAAACTCTGTGTGTACCATTCTGAATTTAGCCATTTCATTCACCTCACTTTTGCTGAATACGTTCACATATAGCAAAACCATTCTTTATTGAAATTAGGTTATATTCTGGGTACCGCTGCATATAATCTAATACATGAGCTTGTACTTCTTTTTCATTATTGGAGTTTTCAAAAATCCATTTAGGCAACAAGACATTATGTTTATTCATCATTGTTTTGGTTCATCCTGTTGATCCAGGCACGCATGACAAATGAAGTGATTCTTTAGGAAACCACCATCATCGGCATGAATGCCACAGATTCTACACATGAGATATGTCATTTGAACCGCTCCTTATGTCGGTATATGGTCGAACTGCCAACTAAATTTTTATAGGATTATTCTTTTTAACTGGCATAACCATATAAGAAACTTCAACAACTCTTTCATATTCAATTTCCGACCCGCAGTTACTACAATCGATTGTCCCAGAATCATTTAATTCGAACGCATCATGATCAACGTGTAAACAGTAAGGGCAAGTAAATTCATCTTCATTTTGTTCCCCTGGATCGTCTACTAATGAAATCTCTTCCACTCCCATTACTTTATTTTCAAAGTTACATGCGCATCCGCTATAAATTTTTCCTTCTATTTCAAGGTTGTCATGGAAATTGGGTTCTGTTTCGACTTCTTTAACTAATCGCATTTTCTCGTAATCGCCCTTCCAAAAATGATCCATGTCATAAATTCTTAATTGCCACATTTCAATATCTCCTTTACTTCACATTTTTGTTCTACACCGTAACTAATTGCCATATCCCTTTATATAAGCTAAACTAGGAATATAATTGTTTTTCTTAGGATCCATGTTGCTGCATGGGTCTTTTTTTATATCATTGCTAGAATGATAGATACGACAATTAAAGATCCTGCTAAACTGAATAAGTTTTCCTTTAACGTGTAATCCTTCAACCTCTCTCACCTCCTTCAAAATGTGCATAATGTCCATTCCAGAAAACCAATTCCAATAACTGCAGCTACATAAATTTTGATAACCTGGAATCGTTCACTCATATTTGGACCTCAATTCATAGAACAGCTTGTCCGCATGTTGTTGTGATTCAATTTGCTTGGTAACAAACCACTTTTGATCATGCTGTTCTTTGGAAATCATCATACGATTCAATTCAGTTAATGCCCGTGTTGCATTGTTTAGGTATAGTTGAGCTTCTGCATATTCGCCACGGTCAAAGCGTTCATTTGCTTTATCAACGCATGTTTCAAAAGTTCTGTTTTCGTCATCAACTTTTTTCCAATCACTTTGTAAGAAGAGCATCTTCTGCACCTCTTTCAATTATTGGTAAAATACCTTTTCGTGATTTTAATAAGTCATATATAAACAGCCTTCCTTTTTGGGTCCATTGCGTATGAAGTTTGCTGTTATCCGCATCAATAATATGGGTTTTGCTTTGGGTATATCCTTTATCAGCATGACGTTGATAAAGAAGCCAAACACCGCCTTGCTTATACTGAACGCCTAATTCATATAACAATTTATTAAATTTAACTGCGCTCATTCCATAATCCTTAGCTATTTTGGATATAGTGAGTAATGATTTGTTCTGGAGTACCATGTCATAATAAGTAGCCTTTGGTTCGTATTCTGAGACACGCTGTTCTAACATAAGATTTTTAGTTCTTACTTGCTCTTTTTCTCTTTGTTCAATAATCCATGTTTCAGCACGTTTGATTGGATCATTAATCATATAGGATGGTTTGGATTGCTCCTGGATTTGTTTCTCCATTTCTTCAAATTTGGTTACATATGCAGCTGTGAAAGTTACACCTTTTACCCCGCTCAATTTGTTGGCAATCATGTCACAACCTTTTTTTGTAATTAGGAAACAAGGCTGTTCTTTCTTTTGGGAATTTAAGTAGGTGCTTTCTATGAAAAATTTTGACTGGGAAAAATCTCCCTGTCCTAAATAATTGATGTATACTCTAATTGTTTTCATCAGATCGTTATGTGGGCGATCAATCATTTCAGCCACATCTCGACTATCTGCTAATGCCTTTCCATTTTTGGTAATTAGATTTAGTTCCATTTAGTCCACCTCCTCAAAATTACGAGCAATGCTAACCTTCCGATACAGCTCCATCACACTTGCGTTTTTAAATTCAAAATACTCACTTGGCCGCATCGGTATTTCAAAAGCTTGTTCCATGTTGGTCATTAAATTTGCTAAACGTTTACTGCGGATTGGTTCTTTACCATCTGCTATTTCCACAAACTGCTGTTCAAACCGTTGTAGCATGATTTGGTTTTTCATTTGATGTCAGCCTCCTTTTCTGTCAAACTTGCGCAAATATCATCATGCAACTCTGTAATTGGTGAAGTTTTTTCTCCCCATTTTCTTAATAGATTAATAGCTTCATCTGAATCGTTATAGGATAATTCAGCAAGCTTGATTGGTATTTCTTCTCTTTTCTTGAGAAGATCCAAGTCTACTGGAAGTATCATTGTCAATCCCCCTTTTTGTCACCATTATGGTGACAACGTGGTAAAAAAATATCCTCCATGTTACAACCAAATAAATCCCTAACTTTAAACATTTCATCGGATGTAAACTCGTAGTCGCCACGTTCTTTTGAACTATATGTTTTTAGTGTCACCCCCAAATGATTTGCAACTTCTGTTTTCGACATTTTATGTTGAATTCGCAAGATTAATAGCTTTTCCTGCATGTTTTTGTCACCTCCTGTCGATTACTGCAAGTTCATATTATCACCATTATGGTGACAATTCAAGAACTTTTTTACTAATTTTAATATTTTCTTTCCAATTTGGTTACTATAATGGTATGATAAGTTACGACAAGGAGGTGATGTGAATGGATTTAAAGAAGTATATAGGTATAAAAATAAAAGAATTACGAATTAAAAAAGATATTAACCAAGAACAGCTGGCAGAACTGTTAGGAACAACAAAGCAAACAGTCAGTCGTTACGAAAAAGGAGACCGACAGGCCAACCAGGATATTTTATTTAAACTGTCCGATATATTTAATGTCAGTGTAGATTACTTCTTTCCACCAAAACAAAACACTTCAGATGAATTTGAAAAAGCTTTGCGAATGACAGAAAATTTAAATGTAAAAGATATGGAGTTTTTAAACCATCTGATAGAAAAAACCCTTTCTATGGATGAGACAGAAAGGGATAAGTTCTTAGAAAGTATTAAATTTACGGTAGATTATTATAAAAAAATGAATGATAAAGACTAATTTTTTGTATCTGATAGAAGTTCAACAAACTCTGCAAGTAGTTCCAAAACTTCTTCTGTCAATAATATCGCCGCCTTTTCGGTGTAATAATTAAATAAATGAGGTGTCTATTTGGCTTATAAAGTCGGGAGATGCCTACTTCGTGAAATACTCCATAGTAAAGATATGACACAATTAGAATTAGCTGAGTTAATGTATGTATCAGAACAGCAAATCAATAAATATGTGAATGATAGACAAGGTATGACCTATCAGGTAGCTGGCAACATTGCATCAGTTCTTAATTGTCGTATGGAAGATCTTTATGAATGGTATGAAGTAGGTAGTAACGAGTAGATTTATTATCTACTCACCGACTCAACAAAGCCGAATGGATTGGTTAAAGAATATCATGAAAACTGAAAATTTTAAATGAGATTGTTACAAAAACGTAATGATTTTGATATTTATCTGAAATTAGTATATCATAAAAGCGAACGAATGTTCTATAAATATTATTAAAAATTTAAAGGGGGTACAAAAATATGTCTATGCGTGTTGCTAATTACTACAGAGTTTCTACAAAATTACAGGAAAAGAAATTTAGTCTTTCAGCCCAAAAAGAGGAACTTAAAACATATGCCAATACTCAAGGTTGGACGTTAATAAATGAATTTAAAGATGTTGAATCTGGCGGAAAACTTAAAAAGGATGGATTGAATGCACTCTTAGACCTCGTAGAAGAAGGCGGTGTAGATGTTGTTTTAGTCATAGACCAGGATAGGTTATCTCGATTAGATACAGTTGCTTGGGAATATCTAAAAAGCACTCTAAGAGATAATAGCGTAAAGATTGCTGAACCAGGTAATGTTATTGATTTATCTAATGAAGATGATGAATTTATTTCTGATATTAAAAACCTTATTGCAAGGCGTGAAAAGAAATCAGTCGTACGAAGGATGATGCGAGGTAAACGTCAAAGAATGCGTGAAGGCAAAGCTTGGGGTCAGGCTCCTTTTGAATATAGGTATAATAAAGATACAGCTAAGTATGAAGCCAAAGAAGATTGGAAATGGGTTATCCCTTTTATTGATGATCTATATCTAAATCAGCAGCTTGGCATGAAAATCATAAGCGATAAACTTAATGAAGTTTCCAAAACTCCTACTGGCAAGCAATGGAATGAACATTTAGTACAAACACGACTTATAACAAAAGCTTATCATGGTGTCATGGAAAAAGAATTTAACGGTGGAGAAGTTATTTCTGTAGAAGGTGTTTATGAGCCTATGCGTACCGAAGAAGCATATAATCAAATTCAAGATGAACGAAGTAAACGTGGTAAACAGTTTAGTGTTGCAGGACGTAAAAACACAAAAAATATACATATGTTGAAACGTACTGCTTTAACCTGTGGTCACTGTGGAAGAGTTATTACAATAGAGATGCATGGTTTAAAGAACAGACCTCTTTACTATGCTAAACATGGTAGGAAAATAAGATACAAAGACGGTCACAGATGTGATATAAGCATTAATACGGTTCGTTTTGATGCTAACATCATAACAGCCTTAAAAGACGTTCTAACAAGCGAGGATTTGGCTAAAAAGTATATTGACATTGAATATGACGAGCAAGAGGTAAACCAATTGAAATCAGAAATAAAAGAACTTGAAAAAGTAATATCTGATTTGAAAGGTTCGATTGATCGGTTACTGGACATATATCTTTCCGGTGATTTAAAAAAAGAAAAGTATCTGGAAAAAAATGAAACGATAAATGCGAAAATAAATATACATGAAGATAACCTTCATAAATTAAATCGAAAATTAGAGGCTATTGATTCCAGCTCGTTTACCTATGAAAGTTTATACCAGTACATGGAGGTTGCTAAAAATATTGAAACGGAATTAACCGGATTAGAAAGAGCACAATTGATTGGTACCCTCTTTCCAAAAGGTATTTTATACGAGGATAAGATAATATTAATCACTGAAATTTTTAATGGAATACCAATTGAAGTCACTGTCCCTATTGAGGTCGACCCTTATACATGGCATCATACAAAAAAATTTTAGTGTATAAGGGTAATGCCCTGTATTCATTGAAATG
>JBDNGJ010000122.1:0-14552 GCA_041689365.1 Virgibacillus sp. | reverse complement strand
ATCTTTTTAACCAAGTAAAAATCAATTCCCAATTTTTCATGCAATATTCACCTTATAGTGGAGAGCAACATATCATTTTACCTGTTATTCACTATATAAAGTGGGAATTAAATTTTCCAAAATATGTTTTTCAGCAGCCTCAAAATCACACTGCGGGGTCTTAGGACACGTGCTATTCCCGCAGGAGTCACCGCCCTCCGCTCACCCGGACTAGTGTTTATATCACGATTCCTACTCCAGTTTATAAACATAAATCCAGCGGAGGAAATATACGGAGACTCCTGTGGGAGGAAAGGCCTAGATGAGACCACTGAGTGCGTTAGCACGAAGAGGGCTCAACATCCGCCCACGGAAAGCGAAGTATATTTCCGGAGCGCCATAATAGCACTCAAACTTTTTAAAAAGTATTTCACAGTTTATATTTTTTGTGCATTATTTTTATACTTTCTTACCTGTTTAGAAAATTTGGCATTCGTTAAAGGGATTTTTATGAAAGCGTATTTTGCTTTCTTAGAACCCCTTATATTCTGGAGTGCAATCCTTGATGGCGAAAGCCTTAATTGCACTTATGCAGTAAGAAAGAATTTATACTTTCTTAAACTGCCAAAACGAAACCCCTGCTGTGAATCCAGCAGGGGTTTTTTACTTTATTTATTTTTTAATTCTTCCTGATACTGCTGAAACTCTTTTTCGGTACAGCGCACCCAGTGGTCCGGTTTAACTTCCCGGAACACAGGTTCTTCATCCGTTTCATAATCTGCAGGATCATATGCGAATCTTGATCGACCTCGTTCGTATTCTGGATCTGGTAACGGAATTGCTGATAACAGTGATTTTGTATATGGGTGAAGCGGGTTTCTGTACAATTCATCACTATCAGCCAGTTCCACCATATTACCATAATACATAACACCAGTTCGATCACTGATGTATTTCACCATTGAAAGATCGTGTGCAATAAACAGGAATGTAAGGTTATGTTCACGCTGCAGCTTTTTAAGCAAGTTCACAACCTGTGCCTGAATTGACACGTCAAGTGCTGAGATAGGTTCGTCCGCTATAATGAATTCAGGTTCTACTGCAAGAGCTCGGGCGATTCCGATACGCTGCCTTTGCCCACCACTGAATTCATGCGGGAATCGAGTCGCATGTTCTTTATTCAATCCAACTGTTTCCAGTAATGATTCAACACGTTCCTTACGTTCTTTTTCATTTTTTGCCAGGTTATGAATGTCAATACCTTCTGCAATAATATCCATAACTGTCATTCTTGGATTCAATGAAGATGATGGATCCTGGAAAATCATCTGCATTTTGCGGTTAAATTTAAGCATATCTTCTTTAGACTTTTTCCCATGAACACTTTCATCCTTAAATTTTACTTCTCCGCCTGTTGCTTCATATAATCGGATAATTGTCCGGCCTGTTGTTGATTTACCACAACCAGATTCACCTACAAGACCAAACGTTTCTCCTTTAAAAATATCAAACGATATTCCATTTACTGCTTTGATGGTGTTGTTACGTCCGGCTTTAAAGAATTTCTGTAAATTTTTTACTTCGAGAAGCTTTTCTTTTTCCATTATTTTTCACCATCCTTATCGTCTGTCGAAGCAAATCCTTGCATTCTTCGTTTGACTGAATCAGGTGGTTCCATGTGTGGTGCATCTTTATGCAGCAGCCAGCTTGCAGCATAATGCGAATCAGAGACCTTGAACATTGGTGGTTCCATCTTCGTGTCTATTTCTAATGCAAATTGATTTCTTGGTGCGAATGCATCCCCTTTAGGTGGATTCAACATATCTGGGGGACTTCCCGGGATTGTGAATAACTCTTCTTCTTCACTATCAAGTGTTGGCATGGAGCCCAGAAGACCCCAAGTATATGGATGTTTAGGATTATAGAATATTTCATCCACTTTCCCGATTTCGACAATTTTACCTGCGTACATAACCGCAACACGGTCTGCAACATTAGCAACTACACCTAAATCGTGCGTGATAAATACAATCGCACTATCTGTTTCCCGCTGAATGTCCTTCATAAGATCGAGAATTTGTGCCTGAATGGTAACATCAAGTGCTGTAGTTGGTTCATCTGCAATAAGTACTTTCGGATTACAAGCCAGTGCTATTGCAACTACTGCACGCTGACGCATACCACCGGAAAATTGGTGCGGATACTGATTTAATCTTAGCATAGGCTGGGGAATCCCAACCTGTTCCAAAAGATCGATTGCTTTTTGTTTTGCTTCTCCACGCTTCATATTCCGGTGCTTAATAAGACCCTCCATAATTTGATTCCCTACTTTCATAGTTGGGTTTAGAGAGGTCATCGGATCCTGAAATACCATGGACATATCTTTTCCACGAATTTTTTGCATTTGTTTATTTGAATAACTAGCAATATCATTTCCTTCAAATAAAATCTGTCCTGTTTTTATTTGACCTTGTGGCTTCGGAAGCAGCTGCATAAGAGCTTTTGTTGTGACAGATTTCCCGGAACCTGATTCACCAACAATGGCCAGGGTTTCCCCTTTTTCCACATCAAAGCTCACACCTCGAACAGCTTGAACTTCACCACTGTAGGTGTTAAATGATACGCTTAAATCTTTTACTTCCAATAATTTACTCACTCAAAGACACCTACCTTTTTATTTATGCATTTTCGGATCAAACGCATCGCGAAGTCCGTCACCAATCAAGTTGAATGCAATCATGATTACAGAAATCAAGACAGCTGGATAGAATACCATGTAAGGATAAAGTCTAAAGACATCAAATCCTGAATTAATTAATGCACCAAGCGACGCCTCGGGTGGTACAATTCCAAGTCCAATAAAGCTTAGAAATGCTTCGAAGAATATCGCGCTCGGTATGGTGAACATTGTATTAATGATAATTAACCCAGCAACATTTGGTAATAAATGTTTCCTAATAGTATTTCCACCTGATTGGCCCAGTGTCCTTGCGGCAAGCACAAATTCCTCGTTTTTCAACTTCAGAATTTCACCCCTTACAATACGTGCCATACCTATCCATCCGGTTATCGTAAGGGCTATGATAATAGAAACTATCCCTGGCTGCAGCACAATTATCATCAGCAGGATAACAACTAAGTTAGGAATACCGACGAGAACCTCAATTATACGTTGCATCATACTATCAATTCTTCCGCCGTAGAAACCGGAGATACCGCCATAGACGACACCTATTATCAGATCAATTAATGCAGCAACTGAAGCAATAATAAGCGAAACTCTTGTCCCCAGCCACATTCGTGTCCATTGGTCACGTCCGAGTGTATCGGTTCCTAGCCAATAGTATTTATCCATCATTTCCTGGGCTTCATAAATATGATAAGTTGCCTCTACTTCAGCCGAGTCTTTTGAACCATTTCCCTCAGCCAGTACTTTAATGTCAATAAAATCTTCATTGTTATCATAACGCATAACAGCATTTTTGGTTGCATCTTCAACCGTATCGCCGTCAAACTCACTTGTTAATGTACCATCTACACCTAGCCATGAAATGTTTTCAAGAATAGGTACACGCGGTGGCATTTTTGCCCTTGAAAGATCCTGACCATCCATCTTATATTCGTTGAAATATGGTCCGATAATACTCAAGAGAACAATAATAACCAAGAGAAACATACTAATAACGGCTAATTTATTTTTGAAAAAGGTCCTTCTGGCATCCTGCATGAACGATCTTGGAGGGCCAGAAATTTTTTCGCTTGTATCCTCTTTCCGTTCGAGGGGAACTAAAAGTTCTTTCGGTACGTCGTTATGCTCGTTTTCTTGTTTCATTTAGCTTTCCCCTCCCGTCAGTCGAATTCTTGGATCGATTAATACATACAGAAGGTCGATCACTAGAATAATTGCCACAAATAAGAACGCAAAGAATAGTGTCAGACCCATAATGGTAGGGTAGTCCACAACCATGACAGATGTAACGAATTGCTCACCAATTCCCGGAACAGCAAAGATCTGTTCAATAACCAGTGTTCCCGTCATTAAGCCGACAGCCATTGGTCCTACTACTGTAACTAGTGGAATAAGAGCATTTCTTAAACCGTGTTTGAAAATAATCCCGAATTCAGTTACACCTTTCGCTCTAGCTGTAGTAATAAAATCAGAACTGAGAACTTCAAGCATTTCTGTCCTCGTAAAACGAGCTGCTATCGCCATTGGGAAAATTAACAATGCAATTGTAGGCAACACGGTATGTTCATATGTCCCCCATAACGCTACAGGGAACCATTCAAATTTCACAGCTAAATACCACTGCAGTAACCCTGCAAATATAAAGGAAGGAATAGAAGTACCCAACACAGCAATGATGGTTGAGGTATAATCAAGAACACCATTATGGGAAATTGCTGCAATGAGCCCAAATAGTATGCCTAGGATTGTCCCAAAAACGAGGGCTTGTGCACCGAGTACCATGGAAGGACCGATACGATCCATTATGATATCCGTTACCGGGGTATTATCAAACTGGAAGGATATACCTAAATCACCCTGTACAAGACCTGCTATGTATTTCACGTATTGAACAGGTATAGGGTCGTTCAATCCGTATTTTTCCAAAACTACTGCCTGCTGTGCTTCACTTAACTTGTTTTCAACCGATAATGGACTTCCTGGAAGCATTTTCATAAGAAAAAACGAGACGGTGGCAATAATAAATAATGTGATTGCCATATAAAAAACACGCTTTAATATATAACGAAGCATTTCTGCACCTCCTGAATTTCTGTTTATTCTTGCTGTTTAAAAAATATTCAATATTATATGACTTTTTTGTAAAAAGGGCAAAAGAGAGCATATGCCATAAGGTCATATACTCTCTTCCCTTTCAAATTATAGCATATTTTATTAAATAAGTTTTTATTCTGCTGCTCCTACGCTTGCCCACTTGTATTCGTAAGTTGGTCCAAACGCATTTACGTAAACATCCTGAACTTTAGGACGTACTAGCTGAGCAGATGCACTTTGATAAATAGGTGCTACAGCTGCTTTTTCAGCAAGGATCTTTTCCGCTTCTAGGAAGTTTGCGTAACGAGCCTCAGGATCTTGTGCTAAGGTTGTCGCAGTTTCTTCTAGCAACTTATCATATTTTTCGTTTGAGAATCCAGTTTTATTGTTTCCACCATCAGTAAGCCATAGGTTCAAGAATGTATATGGATCAAGATAGTCTGGGCCCCAACCAGAGAACTGAATTTGGTAATCCATGTTCGTATTCAAATCAAGACGTTGTTCGAATGGAACCTGTTTCAATTCAATTGTTAATCCTGGAAGATTTGTTTCAAGCTGATTAGCAAGATACTCGTTCATTGTTTTCGCTGTTTCACTATCACCTGCAAGGAATTCTAGTGTTACAGAATCTTTACCAATCTCTTCAAGACCTTTCTCCCAAAGTTTCTTAGCTTCTTCGGCATCATATGTTACAAGATCTCCATTTGCTTCACGGAAATCTTCGCCACTTGGAGTTTGTACGAAGTCTTTTGGAACAAACCCAGTTGATACAAGTGAACCATTGTTAAGAATTTCGTTAACTAATGCTTCCTTGTCAAATGCTTTACTGATCGCTTTACGAACATTAACATTTGCAAGCGCTTCGCTTCCAGTTTGGTTAAGTTTTAGATAGAATAATGATGTTTCAGGTACTACACGATAATCGTCATGTGTAGAATATTTATCGACAAGGTCAGATGATAAACCAGCACGGTCAATTTCACCGGATTCATAAAGGTCTACCGCTGTTTGTGGATCTTTTACAACTTCATAAGTCATTTTTTCAAGTTTTACTGTTTCAGCATCCCAGTAGTCCGGGTTTTTGTTAAGCTCCCAAGAACTGCTTGTGCTTTCCCAGTTATCCAATGTATATGGTCCGTTGAAAACAAGTGTGTCTGTGCTTGTAGCATACTTGTCACCTTGCGCTTCAACAAATTTCTGATTTAACGGATAATATGTTGCAAATGTAGTTAATGATTCAAAGTAAGGTACTGGGTTTTCCAATACAACTTCCAATGTGTAATCGTCTACTGCTTTTACACCTAAGTCTTCAACCGGTACATCTCCTGCGTTAACAGCTGTCGCATTTTTAATAACGCCACCCATCATATATGGACCATATTCTGATCCAGTTTCAGGATTTACCGCACGTTGCCAAGAATAAACGAAGTCATGTGCCGTAACAGGGTCACCATTTGACCATTTCGCATCTTCGCGAAGTGTGAATGTCCAAGTAGTACCATCTTCACTTACTTCATGTTCTGTAGCAATACCAGGAACAATTTCGCCATCCTTCAAACGATAAAGCCCATCCATTGTTGCACCTAGGAATTGGATACCATATTCATCAGTAACCATAGAAGCGTCCATTGATGGAATAGTGTCACCGTTAATGAAGTTCAATACTTGTTCAGGCGCTGCTGCTTCCTCTTCACCTGTTTCTTCTCCACTGTTTTCCTCAGTGCTTGTGTCATCTCCGCCTTCTGACGACGTATCTCCTCCGTCATCTCCACCGGAACAAGCTGCGAGGAAAAGACCTAGCATTAAAGCTAGTGCTAAAAACCATACCTTCTTTAACTTCATGTTGAAAATTACCCCCTTGATAATATTAATTTTTCTGACTTTTTAGCAGATTTCCATCTACAAATAGAATTATACAATTTTTCTTACAAGTTTGTAAAGACTTTTTTGCAAATATTAAAACTGATCACTCTGTATCGGTTGCCTACCAGCCATTACCGTCTTTTTATTATTTTACAGGTTTATTACAATTCAACTATTTTGAACTATGATATACTCAATATTATTGTATTTTTGAAGGTGGAATAGATATATGTACAGGAAAAATTGGTTCATCCTGATTCTAAATATAAGTATAATTCTTATTATGGTATATTTTCGGGCACCAGCATTTTCATTGGTTCACATCATTAACATGACATTTTATTTTTCATTGATTTATCTTGTCATATTTTTAGCAATGTATACAATGAAAGGCGGGTTCTTTGATGGGGTTACATTCGGCTTCAGAAGGTTTCGGAATGTAATGTCATCGCATAGTGATTATCTTGAAGAATGGAAAGACAAGCCACTTCCTTCATCAAAAGTTAGTCAGCGCTTCTATAAGTTTGCACGTTTTCAAAGCATCGCATTAATTACCCTGCTAATCGTTTTAGTACTTATCTATTATGGTTATCTCTAATAGAAAATTTATGTATGAGTTGGTAAATTTACTAATTCGTACATTTGCAGCGTAAAATTAGCGCATAAACCTTGAAGGATTATGAAAGGCTGAGGATACACTCCTTGAGTTGACTTTGGATTAATGGTAAGTATTTGATATAGGATGCGAAGTAGTTAAAATATTTTTTGCTGCTTTCCCTATTTATAATGAAGGCTGAGTGCTTCTATTCGTTCCGGCAGAATACTTCGCTTTCCATGGGCACGACCTCAGCCTCCTCAGAAGCAAGGAACGCTTCTTCCGGGGTCTTCGGAACGTGCTGTTCCCATAGGAGTCTTCGTATTCTGCCTCCACTGGAAGAGGCTTTCTTGATGAGAGGCTGAAGTGTTCCCTATGGATAAGAAAATCAAGGAAAAACAGTCGCAGCGTAGGAAATACACGGAGACTCCTGCGGGAATAGCAACAGCAGAAGATCCCGCAGGAAGCGGTTTTTGCTTCCGAGGAAGCTGAAGCGTTGCCCGCGGAAAGCGTAGTGTATTTCCGCAGCGGCTTCATAGCATTTAATACTTTCTACACTACTTCGCATTTTATATCTTATGTGTACAAAAAACTTTTATCAATGTTGTCAAGGCTACAATTTAAACGTTTTGAAATTATCAAGATAGCTGTTTAAGCTTTTTCTATAGATGTTAAAGTTGAGTTATTAAAAAAGGTAAGGATTGCCCCATAGTGGACAATCCTTACCTGTGAATTTTACCATCAAACCCAAATTATTAGTTAAACAAACCTTCTAAAAAGTTGCCAATTACGTTAGTGAACTTTTTAAAGAAATTTTCTACTTTATTCCAGAACCCTTCATCATTCACAACATCCTGTACTTTAGAAGCAATCTTATCAAGCTGATTTTTTACCTCATCAAAATTAATATCCAAATCTTTCATTTTATTAAATAAATCAATTAGCATTTGACGATCTGCATCACTTAGTGATATCCCCAGCTGATCAAGGTGCTCTTGAACGATTTTTTCAACATCTTCCTTTGTAGCTGGATTTTGGTCAGCTATCGCTTTTTTAATTTCGGTAAGCAATTCACTTACTTTTTCCTGACTTAACCCGTCCTTGGCAAGGTCTGTTGCGACACCAAGTTCTTCGTCAGCTAGTTGCATTCGTTCCTTATCAAGTGGTTGCCCTTCAGCATCATAGGCCTTATAAATTCCCGTTAATGCGGAGTGTCCGCTAACCTTAACTGGTGAAGCAACATCAACTGTTGCATCCTCTACCCCAGCCGTCAATAATGCATTGGCATACATTTCATTTGTTACCTGTGTAATATTTTCTGGCGTTACAATATTAATTGTTAAGCCTTCACCTTTTTCTTGACGCGTGATTTTTGCCGATGAAAACATTCGTGAATTTGGGTCACCATCAATGTAATTAGCGATATCCTCCCCCGTTACGGTATATTCTTTTACCGCCTCAGGATCTGTAACTTCAAGCAGTTCCGTTACTTTGCTTCTTTGATTGTCTGACAAGGTATCACCGTAGACAACAATTGGAACACCCAGTTTTTCATTTATACCACCATTATTAGCAGCTTGAGCAGGTGCTGCGAGACTAGTAATTAATCCAACTATCAACACTAAGACAGCAGCCAACTTCAAATAATTTTTCATCATTGCAGTTACTCCTTTATTAATCAGTTTTTTATATACAATGCTTGTCTAATACTATTAGTAATTACGATACATTATAACGCTTTATGATGACTATGAATACATTTTTCCCTATTTGTTTACCTATTTAACATTGTTGTAATGAACAATTGAGCATTATATTTTAAAATTGGTTCATGTTACTATATATTTAGTGTACCGAAATAAATTTGAAAGAAGAGATTTATTATTTTAGAGCAAAATTCTAATATAAAACGAAATTTAATTATTATGTGGTTCGCCAACTTTTTTATTGCCGGAAGCGTTACAATGGTACTTCCATTTATTTCATTATATATAGAAGAATTCGGTAATTTCTCTGATTCTTATGTACAGACTTGGTCAGGTTGGGTATTCGGAATTACCTTTGTTACAGCCTTTATTTTTTCGCCAATCTGGGGACGCATCGGTGACAAGTATGGCAGGAAAAAAATTCTGATATTTTCAGCTGCAGGGCTTGGATTATCGGTACTCCTAATGGGGTTCGCCAATTCAGTTTGGGAGCTTTTTTTGTTGCGTTTATTTATGGGGATATTTACTGGATTTATTCCAATGTCACAGGCCATGATTTCAACGCAGACACCGAAGAGAATTGCCGGTCAGGTGCTTGGAACACTGCAGACTGGAAGTATAACAGGAGCATTGATGGGACCTTTACTTGGTGGAGCACTTGCTGATACTTTCGGGTATGCCTCCACATTCAAGTGGATTTCCATTACCATATTTTTATCCGGTATCATTGTGTTATTCGGTGTAAGAGAGATTTTAATACAATTTTCAGATGATAACCAGGAGCAAGTTTCTTATTCTACTAAAGAAGTACTTTTGCATATTATACGTAATCCGGTATTACTCGTAGTCATGCTCATTTCTACATTGGTTCAAATTGCACATTTTAGCATCCAGCCCATTTTATCCTTATATGTAGCTGAGATACACGGTCCGGCCAGCATTGCGTTCTATTCTGGCATAGCCTTCTCAGCAGCAGGGCTTGGAAATTTGTTAATGGCAAAGCGCTGGGGCAAATTAGGGGATCGTATAGGCTATACGAAGATAATGATCTTCTTATTATTCATGGCCGGTATTGTCTATTTACCTGGTGCATTTGTGACCAATATTTGGCAGTTAGTCGTACTAAGATTTCTTCTCGGAATTTCAATCGGTGGATTAGTTCCAGTCCGAGTCGCATATATACGGCAAGAAGCACCGTTATCTATGCAAGGTGAAGTACTTGGGTATAATACCAGCTTACGGTTTTTAGGAAATATTATCGGGCCCGCACTAGGAGGTATGCTGGCTGGGTTTTTCGGCTTCTCCGCAGTGTTTTTCGTAACAAGCGGATTACTTTTAATGGGCGGAGCTATAATGCTTGGAGCATGGTATAAGCATGAATACGAAGGGAAGCGAACGCATTCATTTTCCTCTTCGTAGGCAGAGGGCTTAAAGGCTAAATTATAAATGCTGAAACAATATTCCCGACAATAATATATTGATTTGTTATACTGGATATGCTACAACTAGTAGAGTCAATAATTTATTCAGACATTAGAAAGAAAGTGATAGCAATGGGAATTGTCGTTGTTGAGGTTTGTGACGGAAATGCGATCACTACTATAGATATAGAAGACATCATCGAAAAGGAATTTCCGGAGGTAGCCGTGCTTATGAATGAATGTTTATCATTTTGCGGGCTATGTCGGGTTAAACCATATGCACTAGTAAACAACAAACGCGTTTTCGGTAACACACCTGAAGAATGTTTAGATAAAATAAGATCAGCCATAAAAGAAGAACTAGCTGTTTATCAATAACAGCTAGTTCTTTTTATTAAAATTATTATCCGACTAAGTATGCCTATTTGAACTACGGTGTCGAAACGTTCTGTTGAGGCGCACGTTTTTTGTTATTTCCCGGGAAATTTTTTGTCGGATACTGCCATTTATAGGCTGGCTTTTAAAATTTCTACTGAATCCTGGCGAGATAACTTTTTGAAATTACCATACTCAGGACGTGCAATAACCGTTTTGTCGGCCATCTCTTCAACTGTGCTTTCATCGATGTCATAGTCCGCTAATGTAGCAGGCGCTCCAATATCATTCCAGAATTCGCGCAACTTACTTATTCCTTCAAGCGCAACATCACGATCACTTTTTCCTTTTGCGTCAACATTAAATACACGAACCGCAAGCTGCTTGAAGCGATCTGTGTTTGTTTCGTCCAATACATGCTTCATCCAGTTTGGAAAAATAATTGCAAGTCCACCACCATGAGGTATATCATGTACGGCTGATACAGCATGCTCAAGATTATGTGTTGCCCAGTCACCGCGATAGCCCATATTCAGCATTCCGTTTAATGCCAAGGTTCCACTTAACATCATTGTTTCACGATACTCATAGTTTTCCAGGTCATCCAATAATTTAGGTGCTGTTTCCATAACCGTTCGCAGTATTGTTTCACAAAATTGATCCTGTACCGGCGTGTTACCTGTCTGGTGAAAATAATGTTCCAATACATGTGACATTATATCTACACTGCCATATACAGTTTGGTCGCGTGGAACGGAAAATGTATTTGCAGGATCAAGAATGGAAAATTTAGGGAATGTTGATGGTGTTCCCCAGCCATGTTTTTCATGTGTTTCCCAATTGGTAATAACTGAACCTGCATTCATTTCGGATCCTGTTGCAGCTATAGTTAGGACTGTTCCGAATGGAAGCGCGTCGTTTACCTTTTCTTTTTTCGTGACAATATCCCATATGTCAATATCCGTTTTAGCACCTGTCACAATTGCTTTTGTCGCATCAATCGTGCTGCCTCCACCAACAGCAAGCACAAATTCAACACCTTCATTCTTACAAATTTCAACACCTTTTCGGACTGTTGAAAGACGTGGATTGGGTTCAACTCCTGCAAGTTCCACTACATCGGCATTTATTTTACTTAATTGATTCATGACTTCATCATATACGCCGTTTCGCTTTATGCTCCCACCACCATATACAACCAGTACTTTTTTGCTATAAGCAGCAACTTCATTCGGCAATGCTTCCAATTGACCTTTTCCAAAAATTAATTTAACCGGATTATAAAATGTAAAATTATCCATTTGTATTGCCTCCTGCTGTTATTTTGTATATACGATTACGTCCATTTCTACTAGTACATCTTTTGGCAAGCGGCTGACCTCAACCGTTGCTCGTGCCGGATACGGTTCTGTTAAAAACCCGCCATATATTTTATTCACTGTTGCAAAATCGTCCATTGAATTAAGGTAGATTGTAAATTTTACCACTTGGGAAAAATCCGCACCAGCTTCAGTCAGTATCGCCTGCAGATTTGCCAGCACTTGTTCTGTTTGCTTTTCTATCCCTTCAACTACCTCACTATTACCGGGATCAATTCCAATCTGTCCTGAGACATAAATAAAATCCCCCGCTTGAATCGCCTGTGAATACGGCCCAATTGCAGCCGGTGCATATGCAGTATGTATTGCTTTTACCATGTTAATTCCTCCCTATAATTTAATACTATCATTTCCATATTGAACGTTACTACTCTTTTGCAAGTACATCCCTATATTCCATCACATCCCGAACATAATATATATCACCATAGCATGCATTATATTGCTTTGCTTCTTCCCGCAGACATGTATATATCGATTTATTTGATGAGGTATTATACATTTTTTGAGAAAAATTAATTGCTGCTTCTTGGGTATACGTTCCCGAATTATTGTTGATGTAATCAATAAAACCTTTCCCAAAATTGTATGACTGAATAGCTAATTTCAAATCTCCATTTGCTTGTTTAATAGTTTGAGAAAAATAATAGACTCCTTGTTTAATGGAAAGTTCCGGTTTATCTATACATCCTCTCTCCCCACAATAGCTTTCAGACGATTGCATTGGATCATTTCCTCGCCCACCGGATTCCTGCATCATCATTGCAAGCATGACATCAACATATTGTGTGACACCAAATTGTTTTGCATACTTCTCAACGGTTGGTTTATATTCCCACACCTGATCACTAATAGACGGGCGTGAGACTTCATATTGCTGACTACTTGTCCTTTCAAATGAAAGTATTGACACGACAATGAATGCACCAAATAATACAGCTGCTATTACGAACGTTTGTTTAATTGCTTTTTTTGTTTTCGTTTTCATAGAATCCCTCTGTCATTCTTTTGCTAGTTTCCTAGATTAACTTTAGTGTTTTTTCGCGAATAATTCCTTCTCCCGCCATTTTCCGAAACGATAATACAGAAATGCAAATAAACTGCTTACCAAAAAGCTTGATCCCATTCCAATCGCAATACCAGCTTCGCCAAACCAATTGGAAAAAAGTGCGGTTAACGGATAACGAAGCACCCATAATGAAATAACATTTAGCGCTAGTACCTGATACATTGCTCCAGACGCCCTAACAATCCCATTTAATATAAAATTAATCCCAAGGAATGGATAGCATAATGCGATAATCTGCAGATATCTTGTTCCGAATGCTATCGCTGCTTCATCCTGAATAAATAGCCGTATACCGTATTCCGCAAAAAATACAACTAGAATCCCTACAATAAGCATAACAGAAAAATTATAGAGGACCCCATACCTTGCTATACTTTTTACCCGTGACCAATTCTGAACACCAATATTCTGACCGGCCATACTGCTAACAGCTGTCCCAAGCGCGTGTGCCGGCAGCATCAAAATACTATCTAAACGCTGCGCAGCGCCAAACCCAGCAACTACACCTTCTCCGTATATTGTTACAACACTCATTATAGCCGCTACTCCTGCAGAAATAACAGCCATTTGCAGCCCTGATGGAATGCCAAGATTTAAAATTAGGCCTACTTCCTTTTTAGAAGGAAGCGACGGCATAGTGAACGGTGCCAATTTGCGGTACAAAACATGGATAATCCCATAAAGAAATGCACTTCCCTGCGCTACTATTGTTGCATATGCCGCTCCATCAATACCCAAATTGAAGCCAGCTATGAACAATGGATCAAGCACAACATTCAACGCTACCGCCAGCATTACGAACCGAAGCGGTGTTTTACTATCACCAAGTGCACGAAGAACAGTGCTAATAAAGTTATATCCAAACAAGAACAATATTCCAAGGAAATTTACTTGCAAATATGACTTCGCCTCACTCATCATACCCTCTGGCGTCCCCAATAACTGCAACAGCTGCTCAGCCATAAGATAACCAACCGTTCCTAATAAAACGGAAAGCAACACCAAAATTACAACGAATGAATTAAGGTAGCGTTTTAACCCCGTATCGTCATTTTTACCTTTTTGCTGAGAAAAAATTGTTAACGCAGCATTATTTAACCCGATTACAAATGATAATACTGTGAAAATAATTGTACTCGAAACAGCAACAGACCCGAGCGCATTTGCTCCAAGTAAATTACCTACCCACAAACTGTCGGCAAATTGGTAGGATGTTTGCAGCAAATTGGTCAGCATAATCGGCCCTGAAAATATGATCAACTGCTTCAGAATATTCCCTTGTGTGAAATCATGCTGTTTCTTCATAACCGTCAGCCTTTCCTACTTCAACTATATTTAGGAACTTCTATTTAATATCGGGATCTTCAACCTGATTCCGGGAT
>JBDNGJ010000121.1:0-2251 GCA_041689365.1 Virgibacillus sp. | reverse complement strand
TATACAAGAATGGATCATGGCGTGACAGAGTGGAGGAGTGTCTAAATGGATGAACTAAAATTAGTAGCTTTAGATATGGACGGAACATTATTAAATAGTGAGGAAGAGGTTTCCGAATATACGAAAGAAGTGATTGCAAAAGCTTTGGTGCAAGATGTGCATGTTATATTGAGCACAGGTCGCTGGCTTGATTCCTGCTATCCGTATGCCGAATTACTTGAATTGCCATCGTATCTGATAACGAGTAATGGTGGCGAGATTTGGACAGTAAATAAGGAACTGAGAGATCAGCACTTACTTGATCCGAAGCGGGTTCAGATGATGTGGGAATTAGGCGATAAACTGGATTTACATAGTTGGATGGTGGCAACTGATGGTGTGTTTCACGGGACAAGGCCGGATGATTTTTTTGCCCATGAATGGTTAAAATATGGCTGTGATTCACTTGATACGAAAAAACTTGATAAGGTTGTTGAAGAGCTTTCGTATTATGATGAACTGGAGCTTACCAATTCACTGCCGACAAACGTTGAAGTGAATCCTAAAGGGGTTAATAAGGCAAGTGCCCTTAAAAAGGTTTGTGATGAAATTGGCATTACGATGAATAACGTAATGGCTGTCGGCGATAGTTTGAATGATATTAAAATGATTCAGCAAGCTGGACTTGGGGTTGCCATGGGAAATGCACAAGAGGCAATTAAGAATGTTGCGGATCATGTGACGGATACAAATAATAATGACGGTGTCGCTAAAGCAATAGAGAAATTCGTATTATAAAAAAGCTCCCTAACGTGGGGAGCTTTTTTAGGCAGATAAGAAAGTATAACTACTTTCTTATCTGCCTAAGTGCAACTAAGGCTTTCGCCATTAAGGCTTGGCGATAAGCCAAGTTTTCTAAATTCCTGCAATCCAATACATGACAAATGAGAGTAATATGGAAGCAGTCACCATGGCAATTAGTGGACGCATTGCCTTATTTTTTACATCCCTCAGGCTGACATTTAATCCTAATCCCACCATCGCGGCCGTTAAAATAAACGTCGTAATCTGACTGACAGCGTTCATCGTACCATCAGATACAGGAATTATATCACCTAAAATATAGCTCCCGAAAAGACTCATTCCGATAAATCCAACAAGAAACCAGGGAAAGCTGACTTTTGTATTACTGTCATCATTCCGGTTTCGCATCCAAAAAATCAGGATGAAACAAAGCGGGACAAGCAGGAAAACGCGGCCAAGTTTTGCCAGTAAAGCAATTGCCAATGCATCCTCACCGGCTGGTTCTGCTGCAAGTGCGACATGGGCAAGTTCATGTAAGGAAATGCCTGACCAGATACCATACTGTAATTCCGTGATCGGCAGGAGTGGCTGTACAATGGTATAAATAATAGAAAAAATAGTTCCAACTAGAGCAATGATTCCTACACCAATTGCAGTGTCTTCGTCTTTTGCCTTGATAATCGGGGATACAGCGGCAATCGCTGCAGCACCACAAACACCTGTGCCGACGCCAAGCAATAAGACAAGCTGTGTGTTTGCTTTTAATTTTTTTCCGATATAAACGGTAAGTAAGATGGCGAAAACAATTGCAACAGCACCTTTAACCAGCAGTCCAAGACCATCCTGCAAAATAATATCAACATTAAGTTTTAAACCATATAAAATAATGGCAAACCGCAGTAAATATTTTGACGAAAACTGTATTCCTGAACGGAAAAATTCAGGATATCCGAAAAATTGTCTATATATGATTGCGATAATGATTGCACTGGCTAGCTGACCAACACGGCTAAATCCTGGGACTAGTGCAAGTATGTACCCGATAAGTGCAATGAGGAAAGTGAATCCGATTCCGGCAATCATTTTTGTGAATGGGTGAGTCTTTGATGTCATAGCTGTTTCCCTTTCTACTATAGAAGTTTCAGAATAAATTCAAGTATAATCGTTTTAGCTTACAGTTGTCCAATAGGTATATTTTAACTAATTTGCGGTTATAATGAATTAATGTTGCTTGTTCCCTTACTTTTTTTGCTATAAAGGAGTATAATGGAAGTAGTACCATGAAAGGGGTTGCTGTCATGTCATTTTCTCGCGGGCCAAAAGAGCCAGTGCCAGAAGTGGACACAAATGTATGGTCTTGTACTAGTGAGGACTGCTCAGGATGGATGAGAGAATCATACAGTTTTAATGAAGAACCAGAATGCCCACTCTGCAAATCTTCAATGAAACAGGAAGTACGTGTACTTCC
>JBDNGJ010000120.1:0-16381 GCA_041689365.1 Virgibacillus sp. | reverse complement strand
GCCGTGTATGTTACGCCGTATAAACGTGGTAGGGGTGTAAGTAAACAATTATTGCAGACAGCAATTGATCATGCGAATTCACTTGATGGGGTTGAGCAAGTTTGTATATCTGTCGTAACCAAAACTGACACAGCTAAAAGCATTTATTATGCATTGGGGTTTGTCCCGTTTGGCACCCATAAACGCGCTGTGAAACTGGGAGATACTTTCTATGATGAAGAGCATATGGTATTATTTTTTCAATAAGAAGGAATCTTCGTGAATTTTTCAGAACTATAGAGTAGCACTTATTTTTTGGAGGAATAGGACTTTGGATATTCAGGTAAGACATTCACTAATTAACACAGATACAATCATCCGAATTTTCAATGATTATGATATTGAAGCAGTTCAGTGCGATTTTTTAGCACGTGGACTAAATGACACATATCTTATTACGACTAAAGAAGAGACCTATATCTACAGGCTTTATCGCACAGGCTGGCGGAATAAAGAAGCTATTTTGTTTGAGTTGGACGCGATTAACTGTTTGGAAGGTTGTAGGATTTCTTTTCCGATTAAAAAGAGAGATGGCAACTATTTGACTGATGTTAAGGCTCCCGAGGGAGTTCGTTATGGGGTGTTATTTTTCTATTCAAAAGGAGAACGTCCACAAATTAACGTTGAGAGCTCACAAGTTATTGGTGAAACACTTGGCAAACTTCATGAGAAATCGGACAAGCTTACTTCGAATTATGAGCGAGGTTTTGCGTTGGATACGGAACATTTGCTGGATGAGCCGGAAGCTGTCATCTCACCAATATTGAAAAAATACCTCGGAAGTGAGGAAGAGGAAATACTGCAAATAGTTGTTGAAAATTTCAAAGCAGATTTAGCTGAGCTTAATCTGGAAACAGGATTTTGCCATGGTGACTTTCATAACCACAACATGCATATTAATGGTGGAGCAATTGATTCTAGTTTATGCGATGGGGATTTTGGATGCGAGTGAGATAGCTGGGATGTAGTGGAATGTGCGGCAAAGAGGTTAACTCGCGCGACAGGAAGCTAAACTAGCGCGACAAGGGGTCAAACTCGCGCAACAGGAAGCCTAACTCGAGCGACAAGGAGCTTAACTCGCGCGGCAGGGAGCTCAACTCGCGCGACAGGGGGTCAAACTTGCGCGACAAGGAGCTAAACTCGCGCAACAGGAAGCTCCCCGAGTTTCTGCTAAAGCAGAAAATACCTTTCTTTTAAGTACTATCGATTCTTAAGCTGAAAAAGTGGCATCTAGATTGAAGGAATTAAATTTCATATCCGATGCCACTTTCTTCATTTGAGGTTCGATTGTAATTCAAACAAATACTGTGTTTTAATTCCTGCGCCGGAAGCGGGACGATGAACCTGTCACCTCTGTCCCTGAGAATGAGGTTTTCGACTTCGACTGTTGTGCCATGGGATACCGGGCGTATGATGTCGCCGTTTCATGGTGGAATTTGAAAAATAATAACAAAAACCTTGAAGCTGAATGCTGGGAGGCATTTTTACAGGGATACACGGCAAAGCGGAACCTAGCTTTAGATGATTTGAAAAGTTTGCCACTGTTCATAACAGCGAGAAGAATATGGCTGTTAGGCACAATGCTGCAAAATGACGATGTTTGGGGGACAAACTGGGTCAACGCCAGATCACTGGAGCTTTTTATCTGGCAATTAAAGACAGATAGACTCGGGGATGAGGAATTTTATGAAAATAACGGGTAAACTGTGCGGGAAGGAACTAAGAAATATAATAACCTTTAATAATTTGGAACAAAATGACTAAACTGACAATATAATAACACTGATTGTAACTATCTATTTTTTAAAATTAAATAATGAAATCCAACTTTAGCTTAACTGCTAAAAAAGCCCAGGGGGAGCACCTGAGCTTATTGGATTAATAATAATGTTGATTAGTTAGCCATTAGCTACAACTGATGGATCGAAACATTGAACTGCACAAATACAGTTAAGATCAACTGTAATACACTGGCCTGTTGTCGACAATGTTAGAGCACCACCGGAACAAACTTGATTCAATGATACACAACAATCATTACCAGAAATTTCTCTACCCTCATTAGGTTCCAATATTTCCAGTACCGCACAGCAATTGTCATCCACCGCTCTTACTTTGAAATACACACTAATGAAGCAGTCAGTCTCAGTAATATTACCAAATGAATAAAATAAAGTGTTAGCTTTTGTTGTGAGAACAAAAGGAATTGTCGACGGACCATTGCTGACAGGATTTAACGCAAAGCCTGCACAACTTGTAGTACATCCATTGTTATTGTTTTCCTCTTGAGCAGCTAAAATCTCACGTAATGCTTCACATACACAGTTATCTGTCTCAAAGCCAACATCATTGTTACTGTTACTACCACATCCCATATAATTTCACCTCCTTTGCATCTATCTCTACAGCATATGGAGTACTTCAAAAAACGTTAAGGACAAATCGTCTGATAGATTAGCCTCTTTTTAGAACTTTTTATGAAAGGGGGACCCTCTGCACTTATATATATACAGTGCAGCTTAAATACTCTAGATATAATCACAAAGGTAGAGAAAATGATAAACTTGAGTATAAAGGGGTTATATAAACCTAGATTGTGTGAGTCTATGAATACCTTAGAACTCAAGTGGAAGCTGTAATGGGGAATGCCTTTGTTGAAATAATAAAGCAGGAAAGTTTTTATACTATCTTAACTAAAAAAGCCCAGGGGGGAGAACCTGAGCTTGAAAGTAACACTACTGAATTTATTTTCATCTAGTTAGTTAGCCATTAGCTACAACTGATGGATCGAAACATTGAACTGCACAAATACAGTTAAGATCAACTGTAATACACTGGCCTGTTGTCGATAATGTTAGTGCACCACCGGAACAAACTTGATTCAATGATACACAACAATCATTACCAGAAATTTCTCTACCCTCATTAGGTTCCAATATTTCCAGTACTGCACAGCAATCGTCATCTACCGCTCTTACTTTGAAATACACACTAATGAAGCAGTCAGTCTCAGCAATATTACCAAATGAATAAAATAAAGTGTTCGCTTTAGTTGTTAGAACAAAAGGAATTGTCGATGGACCATTGCTGACAGGATTTAACGCGAAGCCTGCACAACTTGTAGTACATCCATTGTTATTGTTATTGTTTTCCTCTTGAGCAGCTAAAATTTCACGTAATGCTTCACATACACAGTTATCTGTCTCAAAGCCAACATCGTTATTACTGTTACTACCACATCCCATATAATTTCACCTCCTTTGCATCTATCTCTACAGCATATGGAGTACTTCAAAAAAAGTTAAGGACAAAACATCTGATAGATCAGCCTCTTTTTCAGTTTCTTTTAGGGGGTAAGTCTAGTATTGTGATTATTGTCATCATAGCCTAATTAGTTTAAATGTGGTTTAATCGGTGAATAAATCGATAAATATAGGGTTATGAGTCTCTGGAATAAAAAAGCATAGAACTATTGTCATGGAAAATTTTCACACCTCCGATTGACGATTTCAGGTTATTGAACATAAATAAAAAGCTGGCCTTACCTAAGTATAGGGAAAGCCAGCTTTTATGTTCCCAAAAGCTTTTTGACGTAGGAAAAACTATATGGAATATACTATTCTATGCCTGATGCAGCAAAGATTCTCTAGGCAAATTAATCCTATTTGAAAAGAAAGTTAGCAGATTTTACAAAAGAACTGGGTAATGCACCTTGATCTTAGTCTGCTTTCTTAAAAAAACCTGTTAAATCTTCACAGGTTCTTTTAAGAAATCCCTACTTTATTTTTATAACGATTTTCCCCTTTGCATGGTGTGTTTCACTTAGTTTATGGGCTTCGCGCATTTCTTCTTCGGAAAGTGGGAATGTTTGGCCAATATGTGCTTTCATTTCCCCTTTTTCCATCAATTCACCGAGCTTCGCTAACTGCTTGCCATCAGGCTCAAGCCAATGAAAACTTGCATTAACTCCTTTTGATTCAGCGAGGTTTTCGTCTGGAGGTTCTGCAATGGATACTAATTTTCCGCCTTCTTTTAAGACGTCATAGCTTTTCTCTTGAATACCGCCACCCATTGTATCGAGCACAATGTCGTAGTCCGTTAGGTCTTCTTCAAAGTTTTCCATTTGATAATTAATGAATTGATCCACTCCTAATTCTTTGAGGAATCCTTCATTTTTTCCGCTGGCAGTTGAGGCAACATGTGCGCCGAAACTTTTGGAGATCTGGATGGCAAAGCTTCCAACACCTCCTGCTCCAGCATGTATTAATACTTTGTCATCAGATTTAATATCGCAAATATCGACCAGACATTGCCATGCAGTAAGTCCGGTAAGTGGAACTGCAGCAGCCTCTTCAAACGATACATCCTCTGGTATCTTTGCTAGCAGATTTTTATCAATAGCTGTGTATTCAGCATACGTTCCATCTTTTGTTGTCGCAGGACGTGCAAAAACACGGTCACCAACGGAGAAGTTTGATACGCTATGGCCAACTTCACTAACAACTCCAGCAGCATCCCAGCCTAAGATAATGGGGAAATCAAACGAGAATTTTTCTTTTAAATAACCTTCACGCAGTTTCCAATCGATTGGATTTATTGATGTCGCATGAAGTTCCACTAATACCTGATCATCGGCTATAACTGGCTTTGGAATCTCTTCTTCGACCAACTGGTTAGCGGATCCGTATTCATTTATTACAATTGCTTTCATTTTGATACCTTCTTTCTAAGAATAGCTATATATGTTATTTGTTCCCCGTTTGGTATAATATAAATCATAAGATGATTAGAGTTAATTAATAAAGGTAATATAAACTAAAAAGGAGAATCCGTATCGTGGCTGAAAAATTAATATCATTTGAACCAGTGCTTCCCGCAAACCCTAAAGTTCTTATTCTGGGTTCCATGCCAGGCGGTATTTCATTGAAAAAAGAAGAGTATTATGGAAATCCCCGCAACCATTTTTGGGATATTCTTTTTAAACTTTTTGATCAAGAGTCATTAACTGAATATGATGAAAAGATCGCATTTGTAAAGCGTAAACAGCTTGCCTTATGGGATACAATAGGTCTCTGTTATCGGGAAGGGAGTCTCGATGCTAATATTGCAGATGAGGAACCGAATGATATTATCGGATTGCTGAACGAACATCCTGGCATTCGCCTGATAGCATGCAATGGAGGAAGATCATATGAAACATTCAGGAAAAATTTTAATACAAGTGATGTTGATGTTATAAAATTGCCTTCGACCAGCCCAATTCCTGGACGTTATACGAAGACCTTTAAAGGAAAATTAGAAGAGTGGGGGAAAATTTTGGAATATATGTGATGACTGGAAAAGCGTAGTGTGATACTATTTAATTAAGCCAAAAGTATTAATCTCCATTTCCCGTATTCGAAATAGCAACTTATGACCTATTTAAAAATTTATTTTGGGTTATTTTTAAAAAAGTGAATAAAATTGATTGGAATGCAAAATTATTAAATTGGTTGTTTTTTTTGGGAGGGAATTTAGTGAGCCGCAAGCTGCAACTTGCGACTCTGACAGTTATCCGCAAGGTACGGCGACTCCGTTTAGGGATGGAAAAAGTAATTATCCCACGTTTACGTAGACGACAGGGTGATTACTTTTTTCCGTGGCTACTGTTGACGATCAGTAATACGAGTGTGGCAAACATTAACATCAGCTCAAGAGCACTGTCAACTGGTATCACTCGCTCAACCCCTTTCATCGGGGATTTGAAGCCGCCAAGTAATAAGAAAAAACTCTTCCACCACTTCTTAATTGAAGCCACCCTGCATAACCTGTCCCAAATATTATACTATAAAAGGAATCAAAAATGTGGTAATTTTTAGGAAATGGTACAATATTCTCATAAATCTGTAAATTAAGCGATTTAGTTAATTTGTATGTGCTTGCTGCGGTCATGCCTGTATTTTCGATAAAACTCTACCATTGGTTCAACAGTGTCTTTCAGATCAGGGCAAACAATCCCTGATCCTTTTAAATCCGCTACTGCTGATGAACAGTCAAATGATGCATCAATTGTGAAATAATCCATCGCTTCCAGCTCGACTTGAAGCCACTTCCGGACTGGAGCTGCTGAAAGGGAATTTTTTACCCAGGATACAGGAACCGTACCTTTTGGTGTTTTTCCTAGGTAAGCCTCAGCGAGTATCTTCTGTAACTCATGCATTGTGTATGGGTTTGGATCAGTTAGATGGTATGTTTTTCCTTTGCCGACAGGTGCTACTGCAAGGTAACTTGTCGCACGTAATACATAATCAGATGGTACAAAGTTTCCCTCTGGTTTACCATCGCCCATATATGGGGTGAAAGGAAGGAAACTTATATGATCAAGTAAATTCAGCATAAAATATAAGCCGTCAAACTTGATGGTTTCCCCAGTTCTTGAGTGACCTTTAACAATACCAGGCCTGATAATAGTAGTCGGAACAGATTGTTTAAGTTCCTCAACTAAAACTTCTGCATGATATTTAGTTTCTTCATAATGATTCTTAAATGACTGCCCCGCAGCTAATTCATTTTCATATATCTTACCTTCGCGCATTCCCGCTACATATGCCGTACTAAAATAAGTATATCGCTCGAGATTTCCCAACGTTTTTACCCAATTACATATGTTTTCTGTTCCATCTACATTCACTTTATACGCAATGTTCTTGGGTACTGCCAGATCGTAAATGGCTGCAAGGTGAAAGACATGGGTAACGGACTCCTGTATTTCGCGATTTATATCATGATCAAGTGCCAGGGTTGGCTCTGTGATATCGCCGGTTACAATGGAAAATGTGCCTGGATCATGACCGTTGGTTTTTGCCAGACTGATAATCTCTCTGGTAGCTTTGTCCTGGAGGGAGGGTAATACTAATAAGTAGATTTGTTTGATGTCTTGCTGGTGATCATGGAGAAGCTGCTTAATTAAATTTGATGTAAGGAAACCAGGGTAGCCTGTGAGAAAATATGTATGCTTCATATAATTTGCTCCTTTTATTTTATTACTATTATTATAGTATAAGATACACCATTAAAGAAGATATTTCCAAATTAATAGAATTCTGCTAGTCTTTTTCTATGGGGCAGGTGATAATTGAGTGAGCATTTTTTGGGTACGGTTTGGCATATTTTGTGGACTTTGGACCTTGCTGATCATCAGGCTCAGTGAAAATCAATCTGTAAGTCTGTTAACTGCGGCACTTGCGTTAGGATTATTTTTCTTTCTATCTATCCGGAAAGAATTGCTTCTTCTTTACATTAGTCTGTCTGTAATCATCTTTATTCATGGAATTATGTTGACAGGAAAAGTTACATACTCGATTTTATTATTATTATTTCTAGCAATTATTGCTGTGTATCGCCATAAAGAAAAGCCTTTGACAATCTATTTAATTTTTAACTTGGCATTATCCATGATAATGGTTGTTTATTTTAATGATAGTGTAGTTGAATTGCTTATTCTATCCAGTTTCTTCTACTTCCTGATAACGGCGGTTAACCGATTGTATTTGGAAAAAAATGAGCAACACGAAATGTATGAACAGATGTCAGGTGAGTATCGTAAATTAAAAAGGATGAACCTGGTGACTGAAAGGGATGCCCGTCTTGAAGAGCGTACGAAAATTGCCCGGGATATCCATGATTCGGTAGGACATAGATTAACAGCTTTGATTATGAAACTGGAAATGCTGTCTATTCAAAATAATTCAGCGGAATATAGTGAATTAAAAGAAATGGCACAGGGTGGTCTTGATCAGACAAGACAAGCTGTAAAAGCGTTGCAAAGTGAGGAACATGAAGGTCTGGCCACGGTCGTCCACTTGATTCGTAAACTTGAAGCCGAAAGTCATATCCAAGTTCAGTTCACCATCAAACAAGGAGTGCTGTCTGTTCCGCTTTCCAATGATAAAAGTGTTGTTTTATACCGTGTTATTCAGGAGGCATTAACTAATTCGATGCGCCATGCACAATCAAAGGAAGTACATATTAGTTTAGGCAGGTCAGCCACAGGAGCCATTTCATTTGAAGTATTGAATCAGATTTATGATGTAAGTCCGTTCGAATTTGGATTCGGACTATCGAATATGAAAGACCGAGTGGATGAAGTTAATGGAACACTATCCGTTTATCAAACAGAAGAAAAATTTGTTGTGTTTGGGACGATTCCTGTGAATGAGGGGGAAGAGTAATGATTCGTGTGCTACTAGTTGAAGATCAGGCGATTGTCAGGCAGGGGCTGAAGGTTATTTTAGAACAGGACGAAAATATTATAGTAACTCATGAAGCGGATAATGGTCAGCATGCTTTGGATATTCTGGAAAAACATATGGTCGATTTTATCATGATGGATGTGCGGATGCCTGTGGTCAATGGGATTGAAGCGACAAGAAAGATAAAGAAGCAATGGCCAGAAGTTAAAATTTTGATTTTGACGACGTTTAATGACGATGAATATGCACTTCAAGCGTTAAAAGAAGGGGCAAATGGATTTCTACTAAAAACATCGGAATCGACAAAATTAATTGATGCCGTTTACAGTTGCATGAGCGGAGGTTTAACAATTCATGAAGAAGTAGCGGCAAAAGTGATGCCGCGTTTATTGGAACGTTCATCGAACAATACTGCAGTTAATGTTGATCTGACTTTTAGGGAATTAACGATAACAAGTTTGGTTGGCGAAGGAAAAACAAACAAGGAAATCTCAGAAGAGCTATACTTATCAATCGGTACTGTGAAAAATAACATCACGCAAATCCTGCAAAAAACAGGGCTGCGCGACCGTACGCAGCTGGCTATCTTTGCGGTAAAACATCATATAGGCTAGAGACTTCCTGCCTGAGTGGGAAGTTTTTTTATGCAGGAATGGAGGAGGCGAACAGAAGAGCGGGAAACATCGACAGAAGAGCGCGGAACATCAACAGAAGAGCGCGGAACATCAACAGAAGAGCGCGGAACATCAACAGAAGAGCGGGAACATCAACAGAAGAGCGGGAACATCAACAGAAGAGCGGGAACATCAACAGAAGGGCGCGAACATCAACAGAAGAGTGCGAACATCAACAGAAGATATGACAAAAGTGACGCAGGTCATTCTCTTATGATACCTATTAGTGACTTGAGACAGTATGCGACGTTGACCAGACATCATACAATAGCTTAAGAGGAGGAAGATACGATGCTTGAGTTAGTTGATTTATCCAAGAAATTTAAACAATTTTATGCTGTGAAAAATTTGAATATGTTTATTGAGAAAGGTGAAATAGTAGGTTTGCTGGGACCAAATGGTGCTGGGAAGTCAACAGCAATTTCCATATTGTCATCTTTAATAGAACCGACAACAGGTGATGTGCGGTTTAAGAATTCCAGTATTATAAAGAGCCCCGGTCCGATACGGGATGTGATTGGTATGGTACCACAGGAAATTGCATTATATGATGATTTGACTGCAGAAGAGAATTTACAGTTCTTTGGCAGAATTTATCGGCTGTCAGGTGTGGAACTGAAGCAGAAAATTGATGAGGTACTGGAACTAATTGGCTTATCAGACCGGCGCAAAGATGTTGTGAAAAAGTTTTCAGGCGGCATGAAGCGGCGTCTGAATATCGGTGTTGCGCTATTGCACAATCCAGAGTTAATTATCATGGATGAACCAACAGTTGGGATTGATCCACAGTCGAGGAATTACATCCTGGAGACGGTGAAACGACTTAACCGGGAGAAAGAAATGACTGTATTGTATACAAGTCACTATATGGAAGAAGTGGAATTCCTTTGTGATCGTATTTATATTATGGACCAAGGAAACCTTATTGCATCTGGAACGAATGAGGAAATTAAACGAATTCTTTCAGCAGAAAAAACGATTGAAATCAAGTCTGACCGGATAAATGAATTTTTTGTCCAATCACTCCGGAATGATGCAACAATAAATAGTGTCACGGAAGGTGAGAAAGCTGTAACAATAATTGTGCCGAGAGAAACAAAAGCGTTTGGCACAATTTTGAAATATGCTGAGGAAGCCGAAATTGAATTGAATTCTGTTGATGTTCAGGAGGCGACATTGGAGGATGTGTTCCTGCACCTTACCGGAAGAGCACTACGGGACTAGGGAGGAGAGGATATTATGATCTGGCAGATTGTGAAAAAAATAGGGTTAACATTGGTGCGTAATCCTCAGCAGCTGCTTCTGCTGATTGGCCTCCCAATTATTCTGATTGCAATTTTAGGTGCAGCGCTTGGGAATGTTATGAATGGTGAAGAAGTTACAATAGATGCCAAGGTTGCTATTATTGAGCATGGGGATGAAGCGGAACAGATTGATCGATTTATAAATGATATTGAAAACAGTGGAGCGCCTCCGGAAAGAGTGGAAGCGATTCGAGTGGCAACTGGTGAGTTAGCTCCTATTAAACTATTAAAAGAATCCGTTTTTGGAAGTGAGGGTTTAAAAGAGTTAGTAGAACTGGAAAGTGTTAAGCCTTCTGAACGGGAAAGAATTCTTAATGATGATTCGTATACAGCAGTTATTGAGGTACCTAAAAATTTCACATATGATACACTTCAAAATTTCTTTGGCATGGAGAATACCGAGCCGTCATTAAACGTATCACGTAACGAAGGGAAACAGCTGGGGTCTACGATTATTTTGGAGGTTTTACAGCAGTTTCAGGAACAATTAACGCTAACAAGTTTTGTTGGTGAGAAAGGTATTTCGATGGAAGCAATCCAAGTTGATACAGAAGCGATTACAGGTGAAATAACGACGATTGATCAGACTCAGCCTATAACAGCTAAGAATTATTATGCAGTTGGAATGGCTGTCATGAATGTTCTTTTTCTTGCATCAACAATAGGTTCCTATGCCTTTCTTGAAAAAAGACTCCACGTTTTTAATCGGATTATTCTGGCCAACGTGTCAAGATGGGTTTATTTTTCAGGTGTGTTGATAGCTGGTGCTGTATTTAGTTTTCTTCATTTATTAATTGTGTTCGGTGTGTCATGGATCCTTTTCGGAGTGGCGTGGCCGAATATTCTAGCGTTCTTAATTGTTACATTTGGTCTGGCAATAGCGGTTGGAGGGTTGTCTGTTTTATTGACCGCTATAAGTTATCGAATTAATTCGGAATTAGTTACGAACTTTTTTCAATCGATTGTCATTACGATTATTGCCTTTTTAGGGGGCAGTTTCTTTCCAATAGGAGATTCCTCCAAAATGATTCAGTTTATTGGTAACTTAACGCCTAATGGTGCAGGGATGACAGCTTATCTTAGTGTGCTTAGAGGCGATGCTATTTCGTCAATTTGGGAGCATGTTTTTTTCCTTTGCATTTTTGCAGTTACGATCGTTGTGATTGCGGCACTTAGTTTTCCAAAGAGGGGGCAAACGGCATGAAAGGTATTTTCTTAGCAAAAATAAAAATGTTTATGCGAAATCCATGGACGTTTCTGATAATGATTGTCATGTCGGTAGGGTTTGCCCTTATTATAGGTGGGTCTGGTAACTTTACAACAATCAGTGTTCCGCTTTATGCAGCTGATGATTCTATCCGTGAATCGATGGTAGGCGAAATGTTAGATGAATCTGATGCATATTCTTTTAAATGGCTTTCTGAGGAAGAAATGATGCAGCAGATCTCAAGTGGAAAAGCAGAGGTTGGTGTAGAACTCCAGGAAAATGATTTTAATGTAATTGTTGGAGTTTCTTCGCAAAATACCAGAATGGTTCAGCAAACAATAAGGGAAGCGTACAATAAAAAAGCGCAATACAAGCAAATTTTTGCCGAGGCAGATGCAACAACATCGAGTGAAAAAGAACAGGTTCTGGATGACCTGGAAGCGGCTTTAGATGAACCGATGTTTAGTATACAGCCAAACAATTTCCGGGGATCCAATGCGGTTATTATTGATAACACATTCCATACGTTGTTTGGGTTTACTCTGTTTTTCGTAATCTATACGATTGCCTACAATGTATTTTACATTTTGACAGAAAAGAAAGACGGCATTTGGGATAGGGTGATATTGTCACCAGTTCGAAAGTGGGAAATGTATACAGCAAATTTCGTCTATACGTTTATTACAGGGTACATGCAGGTGGCGATTGTATTTCTGGTATTCCGCTATTGGATTGGTGTGAATTTTAATGGAAGATTTATTGAATCGCTGCTGGTGATTATTCCATATGTGTTTGCGATAGTAGCTTTATCCATTTTGATAACAGGATTGGTTAAAACAGTGCAGCAATTTAATGCAGTGATTCCAATTGTGGCCGTGAGTATGGCAATGATTGGAGGGGCGTACTGGCCAATTGAAATTGTTGAATCCCAGTTTATGTTATTTTTATCAAAAATCGTTCCAATTACGTATGGAATGGAAGTGTTAAATGGTGTAGCCGTTTATGGTTATCCGGTGGAAGATTTATTATTTCCAATCAGTATATTATTGTTGATGGGTGTCATGATGACTGGAATTGGCATTCATTTAATGGAAAAAAGGCATGTGTGACCTGTTATTTTCAAAAAAATATATCACTGATAGAATATAAGTATGTGAGGGGTGATGGATTGGAAATCAATAATAAGGCACGTGAAGAACTTTTAACAGAAGTAAACGGCATCACAGATGAGGATTTAAATAGAAAACCTGCAGAAAACGGATGGTCAATAAAGCAGATACTCGAGCATTTGTATCTAATGGAGGGTGCAATCACAAAAAACATCCGAGGACAGCTGGCTCATGGTGAAGTAGTTAATGCAGCTGATAAGCCAATTGAATTGTCTGTTGATCGAAGCAGGAAAGTGGATGCACCAGAATTTGCCCAACCCAGTGAATCGTTTGCTTCGCTTGAGGAATTGAAACAGAAGCTAGAAGCGACACATAAAGGACTGGCGGAGTTAGCCGGCACATCGGATGAAAGAATGCTGAAGGATAAAGGATTTCCACATCCGGTATTCGGTCAAATGAGTTTAAAACAGTGGATACCATTTGTTGGGTATCATGAAAAGCGGCACACGGAACAGGTGAAAGAAGTTAAAATAGATATAGGGCTGTGACGGATGAGGCGAGCGACTTATTGTTGCTCGTTTTTCCATTGTAAAGAAGTACCAGACTATACAGGGCGAAATTGTTTTTAATTTTTAGTATAATAGAGTTAGAGTATTGTAGAAAGGAGAGCTCTTGTGAAAAAGAAGAAGTGGCTGAAAATTATTATAGGAATCTTAAGTGTTCTACTTATTATAGATATTATTGCGAGCTTCTATTTTTATAATTTAGCAATCGATCGTAATGAAAAGGATTTTTTACAAGGAAATAAAGATTTGGAAGTTTCCGCTGAAGCAATGGATGTCTTTCTTGAAGGTGACTGGCGTGAGTGGGTTGGCGACCAGAACTTTGATGAATGGACAATGACTTCCTATGATGGGCTGAAGCTGCAGGGATACTTTTTAGAGGCAAAACAACCAACGAATAAAGTTGTTGTTATGGCACACGGTTACCTGGGCGATGCGATGGATATGGGGTTGTACGGCCAATATTATTATGAAAAGCTAGGCTATAACATTTTTATGGCAGACGCCAGAGGTCATGGTGCAAGTGAAGGCGAGTACATTGGATTTGGCTGGCATGATCGTAAGGACTATGTTGATTGGGTCAATCGGATTGTAAAAAAATATGGTCAAGATACAGAGATTGTCCTTCATGGTGTTTCGATGGGGGCTGCAACAATGTTAATGGCAAGTGGCGAAGAGCTACCTGATAACGTCAAGGCAATTGTGGCTGATAGTCCCTATACAAGTGTAAAGGATATGTTTTCCTACCAGATGAATCGTATGTATAACATACCGGCATTCCCTGTGTTACCGAGCACAAGTCTAGTGTCCAAAGCGAAAGCAGGTTACTCCTTTACGGAAGCATCTTCATTGGACCAAGTGAAGAAAGCTGAAGTGCCGATATTGTATATTCATGGTAATGCTGATACCTTTGTGCCAACCAAAATGGCATATAAATTATATGAAAATACGAAAAGTGAAGCGGAGATTATGACAGTAGACGGAGCAGGTCATGGAGAAGCATTCGCAACGAAGAAAGAGAAATATGTTACTAAGTTGAATTCGTTTCTAGAAAAGTATATTGAAGAATGATAGTAAAAAGGTTTTCCACCTGATCGGGGGAAAACCTTTTTATTTGGTAGTTGTATCAATTTGAGATGTGGCGATTGTGACGCATGAGATTCGACTTATTATTTGGGATATCGGCTGGAAATGCGGTATACCAATCGGAAGTGCAGGATATCAACCGGAAATCCGGTATATCAACTGGGAGAGCAGGATATCAACCGGAAATCCGGTATATCAACTGGGAGAGCAGGATATCAACCGGAAATCCGGTATATCAACTGGAAGTGCAGGATATCACCGGAAATCCGGTATATCGACCGGGAGAGCAGGATATCAACCGGAAATCCGGTATATCAACTGGGAGAGCAGGATATCAACCGGAAATCCGGTATATCAACTGGGAGAGCAGGATATCAACCAGAAATCCGGTATATCAACTGGGAGAGCAGGATATCAACCGGAAATCCGGTATATCAACTGGGAGAGCAGGATATCAACCGGAAATCCGGTATATCGACCGGGAGAGCAGGATATCAACCGGAAATCCGGTATATCGACCGGGAGAGCAGGATATCAACCAGAAATCCGGTATATCGACCGGAAGTGCAGGATATCAACCAGAAATCCGGTATATCAACTGGGAGAGCAGGATATCAACCGGAAATCCGGTATATCAACTGGGAGAGCGGGATATCAACCGGAAATTCGGTATATCAACTGGGAGAGCAGGATATCAACCAGAAATCCGGTATATCAACTGGGAGAGCAGGATATCAACCGGAAATCCGGTATATCGACCGGAAGTGCAGGATATCAACCTGGAACACGATATATCGCCCACCGATACGGTCAACCCGTAACATCAGCGCATCACAAATATTTTTCAAACCATCCTGTTATGTGGTTTAGGCGGGCGATTCGCATTTTTGGTTTTCCGCTTCGGCTTAATTCGTGGTTAGCTCCTGGAAAACGGACAAATTCAACTTCTTTACGTAAATGCTTCAATGTGGTGTACATTTGTTCACTTTGTTCGATTGGGCAGCGCAAATCCTGCTCGCCATGCACAATAAGCAGTGGTGTTTCCACGTTTTCAGCATACTTCAATGGAGAGAAATCCCATAGTTTAGTAGGGTTGTCCATTAGATTTTTACCGAGTTCCCATTTTGTAAAGAAATAGCCAATATCGCTTACTCCGTAAAAACTTAGCCAATTACTAATGCAGCGCTGGGTAACGGCTGCTTTAAATCGATTTGTGTGACCAACAATCCAGTTTGTCATAAACCCACCATAACTGCCGCCAGTTACGCCAAGCCGGTTTTCATCGATGAAGTTAAATTCTTTTAAGGCATAGTCAACAGCACTCATCAGATCCGTGTAGTCTTTGCCGCCATAATCTTCACGACAGGCATCAACGAATGACTGCCCGTATCCATGACTGCCACGGGGATTCGTATACAAAACAACATAGCCTCTTGCAGCAAGTAATTGTAACTCATGGAAATATGTCTGGCCATACATCGCATGTGGACCGCCATGAATTTCCAGGATAAATGGGTGTTTTTTTCCCTCTTCAAAGTCAAATGGACGCAATAGCCAGCCCTGAATTTCCCAGCCATCTTCTGCAGTATAGGTCATTGTTTCTGGTTCACTTAATGATACATTACTTAGAAACTCATGATTCGCGTTGGTTAAGCGTGTTAGCTTTCTATCGCTATTCAATTGATAGAAATTGCATGGGTTTGTTGGAGTGCTAATACCAAGGATGAAGGTGCCAGCATTGTAGGAAAACCCAAAAACGTGGTTGTCGTCTTTATACAGCACTTCGAGATCACCATTCAGGTTCACTTGATATAGCCCAGTTGCACCGAAATCAGTTCCCAGGAAAAATAAATGTTCTTCTGCTTCGTCCCATATTGGTCCTGTTGTTGATTGACCGAGTCTGGTATCACCAATCAGCGCATCACCTAATTGGATATCCCATTCTTTGCTTAAGCATGTCCTTTCAGCCGATTCTGCTTCAAACACATACAGGTCATTTAGTGTTGCACCCTGGTATGCATATTCATGACCAAAACTGGCAATTTTTGTTCCGCTTGGTGAAAATTTTGCACTCCCGTATGCACCATGTCCGGTCGTTAATTTTCTCGTTTCTTTTGTTGAAAGGTTTAGAAGATAAAGGTCGTTCGTGAGCTCATAATCAGCATCAT
>JBDNGJ010000119.1:0-2982 GCA_041689365.1 Virgibacillus sp. | reverse complement strand
GTGATGCGATGATTCAATATGAGCATGAATTGAAGAAAGAAGACGGAAAGGTCATTCAAGTAAAAATTCCCACGAAGGATACGAGCGCAGTTGTTGATGATGTTATGAAGTATTTTTCTTGATTTGCTCCTACTGCAAAACAGAAACACAAAACACTGAAACATGTGACTTTTGCAGAGCCGATTTAGATTTGAAAAGACCCAAAATAAACCCAAATTTAGATGACTCTGCAACCGATTATACGCAACCGCAACTAAGAGAACTACATACATTCGATTTAATGCGCTTATTAAGCCATATAAGAGCCGAACGCTCAACAACGTATAAAAACATGCAAACCGTGAGAAAAGCTCCTGAAACGTCTAAAAAAGGCAATTACGAGGAAATAAATGAGTACGGGCAAGAACTGTATAGGGAGCTAACAGCTAAAAAGAACGTCATAGAGCAAATTTTAGTTGACCGAATGGGGTATTACCCTCAGAGAGTCGATAGCAAGCTCTTAGGCACTTTAAAATACAAGATTGAGAGGTGTAAGCTATGAACGAACTAAAAGAGCAAGCAGAAGCGCTTAGAAAGGCAATTAGACACAATGAAAAAGAAATAGATAACCCAGCTTTAACGCTCGGCATTCTAAACGAGCTTGATTTTTTTATTGACAACGTAGAAGACTAGCCTTAAGGCTAAATAACCGCCTTAAGGCGACTAGGAGCTTAAATATGCAGTTTTGTTAAATGTCTACTTCATTTGTTTGGAGAAATGAAAAGAATAATTGATATCTAAAGAAAAAAGCCACCTTAAAGGTGACTTACTACTTAAAGTTTTGATTAATTTTTAACAAGGTGTTGGTGTTTTTTCTTCAATGTTTTAAATAATCCTATTCAACATTTCAATATTTTGTTGTGTATTATTGCTACAATTCTCTAACCCTAGTCTTTTTTGAGCTACCTTGTAAATTTCTGAAGAAGCTTCAAATCCTATATAACCTCGATTTGTTTCTTTTGCCGCAAGTAAAGTTGTACCACTTCCTGCAAATGGGTCGAGTATTGTTTGCCCTTCTTTTGTCACTAATTCAATTAATAATTTCATTAAATTTAGTGGTTTTTGGGCCACGTGTAAACCACGATCATCTTTTGAAACATTTACTTTAATCATATTTGATTGATTTAAAGTATCTATATTCAGATTGTATTTTATTAATGCTTTTTCGTTCCAAGCACCAACTCCATTAACTACGATATTATCCGCCAAGGTTCTTCCTGTTTTATATGGTTTTTGAAACCAAAGTACCGGTTCAAACATCGGGCGTAGATTCGCAACTCTCCACCCATCCCATTCTTTAGCGCGTTCCATATCATTTCTTCTTTTATAGACTGAAGAAATATGTTGAGCTCTATGTGGTGCTTTATCTCGTTCCCAAGATAACATATCCTTAAAAGTGAATCCTGAATCTTCCATTGTTACAATAACTCTATGTGCAAGTCTCCTACCAGCGAAAATAAAGACAGAACCACCAGGTTTGAGTACATCAAACCACGAACCGGACCACCCCGAAACCCATTCTTGATATTCTTTCGGTATTTTTTTATCTGCTTCAGACCATCCATTCAATGGTTTTCCTCTTCGTTTAAAAAGTGTACTCCTTTTCTGTGCTTCGGAGCTTCCTCCAAATGCAGAATTGGTATTTTTGTGCAATATATCCCAATCATCATAACCTATTCCATAAGGTATATCCGATACAATGGCATGAACAGATTCTTTTTCTGCCTTTTTAACACCCTTTATTGAATCATCGTTCAGTAAGATATTTTTCTTTAACATTATGCAAGCCCCTTATATACCGTTCGATCGCTTTGGATTTTTGAGATATTTTTAATTCCTTCACTAATTCTTCAATTGCTTTTTCTTTCGAGTAACTTTTAATGATCATTTCTTTATTTTTCCAATATTGTTTTTCTTCTTTCGCACGAGATTCTATATTTTCAATTTCCTCTTCTAGTAACTCTGAAAGTTTACTCCAGGAAATTTTCAATTCCTTTGCAAAGTATTTATTGAATGCAAGGAAAAAGTTTTTCCTTGTTTCACTAGCTTTAATAGTCTTTTTGTGTTTTATTGGAAAATTCCAAAGCTGCTCTAATGTGAGTGAATCGTTCTCCTCAAGATCCAATTTCAATAAGATGGCTAAATGTTCCCAGCTAAATAGCAACACATTTTCATTTAAAGATTGCTCATAAATCTGACTTTCTTTATTTGGATATTGAAAATAAGGAGCGATTAAAATAGCATAATTATTTGAACCTCTCCATTTACTTAAAGCATCTACTTTGAAATCTTTTTGATTTTTAGCTGTTCTGCTTAAACGGAATGCCTTTGCATCGGACACTAAAGAATAACTACGATGAATAGATTTCGCAACAATATCAGCAGCATTTCCACGTTCAGTTATTGCTTTTGCTTGCATATTTAATTCTTGAAATGCTCTAGCTGCTACAATATCACTTGCTTTTGCGAAACATTTTTCTTGGCTTGAACTAGCTCCTAGGCTTTCTGGAATAATGCCAACATTTTCGACTAAATGAATTAGCTCCCTTTTATCAGCAGCATCAACTAATATTTGAATTTTATTCGCTGAATCTTGGAACCCATCAGCATTTTTAATAATATGTAATAACTTTACAAACTTAGACATAAAAAAAGTCCTTTCTTGTCCAACTTTTTATTAATGCCTATTATACATGCTCAACAGTCAAAAGTTCTCTGGACCGCCTTGTTGAACTTCTTGAACTGGCTCTGGTACTGGCTTCACTTTTCGTTTCGGTTTTTGTTTCTCTGCTACGCTTTGAGCGTCCTTTTTGAGCGCTTCCCCTTGCTTATTCTCTACTGCGTCATCAATTGAAAAATCCAATGATTTGATTAATGTTTTTGTATCTACGTTTCCAATACCTTTTTCTCTTATTTGGTCGCTCAAACGCTTGTCAAATGAGG
>JBDNGJ010000118.1:0-15542 GCA_041689365.1 Virgibacillus sp. | reverse complement strand
GAGGGGGAAAGAAGACACTTTTATTTATGATTTCGAACCGGATTGCCTAATAAAAGAAAATGAGAATGTCAAAATCGGAGAAGATTACTATGAACCTATTTGGACACCAGGACATGCACCAGATCATTTCTGTTTATATAACGAAGAGAAAGGGATCATGTTTGTCGGTGATCATATATTAAAAGATATCTCTCCCGTAATCGGATTATGGTCAGGTGAAGAAAGAAATGTTCTAAATGATTATTACAATTCTTTAAGCCAAATGAAGAACTATCAGCCAGATGTATCCCTGCCAGGCCACGGTCATTTAATCTATAATTTCAGTGAACGGGTAAGTAAACTAAAATCCAGACATGATCATCGGCTGCAGGAGGTATTTGAATCTGTAAAGCATGAAAGTAAAACAGCTTATCGATTATGCCAGGAAGTTTATGGTGATAAAGATTTATTGATTGCACCATTCATGGCAATAGTAACACGCCTAATCTATTTGGAAACAGCCGGGAAAATAAAACGGAAATTCTCTGATGGAGTAGCTGAGTTTCAAGCAGTGGGACAGAGGGGTCAGGTTCATTGTCCAAGTCCAAGATGAGGTCCCTTTTCATTTCCTGGTTGGCCAAGAAAAGCTGCCGCCAAATACGTCGCGAACATCATGGATAACCACAAAAGCTCGATCATCGACAGAATTTATAATGCGTTTGAGTCTCATCAATTGAAATTTATTGATAATGATATAGGTCATATCTTTATCTTCCTTTAAATATCCGCCATACCCTTTAAATACAGTAGCACTTGTTTTCATTTCCTTGATTACTTCGTCTGCTAAGACCGATGCCTGGGTAGAGATTACGCTGACTGCCTTTCTTGTGTCTAAACCTTCCATAATGAGGTCTGTTGATTTTTTTCCCACAAAAAGTGAAACAATGGTGTACATGGTATTGAGCGGACCGATTACTAGGAGGCCGGATAACACGATACACGAGTCCAGCGCAAAGTTTGTTCTTGTTAAATCCCAGCCTAAATTATAGTGAAACATCCGTGCGATAATACTCGAACCACCCATGGAGCTACCGGTGCGAAAGATTAACCCGGCACCGATCCCAATAATAAAACCGGCGAAAATTGCCGATACGAGTGGATCACCTAACGGTTCAGCTCTTCCCTCAGATATAAATATAAAGAAGGAAATAAGCGGTGCTGTTAAGACTGACAGAAACACCGTCCGTCTAGGTAGTACACGGTATCCAACCAGCAAAATCACGGAAGTCAAAACAAAGTTCACAATTCCGGGGGACCAGTCGAATGCGTAGTGTAGAATAATTGATGCTCCAGGTATGCCACCTTCCGCTAATTGGTTTGGTATCACTAACAACGTTAGAGCCAATGCGTAAATCATGGAACCGATAATAATAAGTAAAATATCACTAATAAGTTTTGGCATAGTTTTTCTCCTTAATTCACTGCCCTGCAAAACGTATGGTTTCCAACGTTAATGTCAAGCCGCACTTTCTATTTTCCATCCTTAATGTTCCCACAAATATTAAATGTAAAACGATTATATAACATTGAAGAAACAGTCTACTACGATTTTTGCACGACAAAGGTACATAAAACAGTACTTGGCGTGTGGAACCACACCTGTTGAATATTTCCCTAATGCAAAATACTTCTGGGACAAGGAACCTGTCCCTCACGTCCCACCTTTCCATTCTGGACGAATAAAATTCCTGCGATAGAACCAACCTATAATTATATTGGTTAGTTTATAAAGAAGGGATGGCTAGGATGGATAATGGGCAAAAAGGGGATACTGTCTTTACTAAATAAACGAAGAAAACAAGGGGAATCCAATAAAGCGAACAATATTCCTGACGTTGAGTCAACTGTTGATCAGGAAGCCTTGCTTTCTACTAATTTAACTGAAAATGAAAATATGTTTCGTTCAATTTATAAAAACTGTTCTGATGTTGTTTTTCGTCCGTTTTACATAGGTGAACAAGATAAGGCTATTCTCATTTATATCGAAGGTCTGTCAAATATTGAAGAAATTGATGATAGTGTCATAACCCCGCTCATTAATTCGCCAATGGGAGAAAATCATTCTATTGATACATTAATACATAAAAAAGTATCAACTTCCAGTGTTAAAGAAGTTAAGACTTTCTCAGATAGTATTAATGAAATTTCATCGGGAAATCCAATTATTTTAGTTAATCAGCAAAAAACAGGCTTTGCATTAGGTTTATCCAAGTGGGAAAAGCGGTCTATTGAGGAACCACAGGCGGAAATGGTTGTCAGAGGTCCACGAGAAGGCTTTGTTGAGACAATAGGCGTCAATATATCGCTGCTCCGGCGCAGAATCCGTAGTCCCAAGTTAAAAATGAAAGCTATGGAAGTGGGGGAATATACCAAAACGAAGGTAATGCTTGCTTATGTTGATGGACTTGCCGATCAATCATTGCAGGAGGAGGTAATCAACCGAATAAACCGGATAGATGTCGATGGTATATTGGAAAGTGGAGTATTGGAGGAATTCATTGAAGATAACCCGTACTCTCCTTTCCCGCAAACGTTAGCGACCGAGCGACCAGATGTGGTAACTGGAAATTTATTGGAGGGACGTGTCGCTATCTTAGTTGATGGTACACCATACGTACTGGTTGTACCAACGACATTTTATTCGCTCCTGCAGTCAAGTGAGGACTACTATGGTCGCTTTTTAATTGGGACTGCAATTCGTTGGCTGCGTTATCTGTTTCTAATGATTTCGCTGTTTCTTCCTTCTTTATATGTGGCGCTGCTCACATTTCATCAGGAGATGATTCCCACAACGCTATTAGTCAGTGTGGCTGCTTCACGTTCACTGGTACCATTTCCGGCATTGGTGGAAGTATTGATGATGGAAATTACATTTGAGGCACTTCGTGAAGCAGGTCTCAGGCTTCCAAAACAAGTAGGGTCGGCTGTTAGTATTGTTGGTGCCCTGGTTATTGGAGAAGCTGCTGTTTCGGCAGGTCTTGTGTCGGCTCCGATGGTAATTGTTGTTGCATTGACAGGAGTTGCTTCCTTTACCATTCCGCGTTATTCAGCATCGATAGCGGTTCGGATGCTTCGTTTTCCTATGATTCTTTTAGCAGGAACGCTTGGTTTACTTGGTATTATGATGGGTATTATGATAATTATTATCCATTTGGCAACACTCCGCTCATTCGGTGTGCCTTATCTTAGCCCGATGGCGCCGATGGATGGGCAAGGTATGAAGGATGTGCTGATGCGTGGTCCGTGGTGGAAACTGAACAAAAGACCACATCTTACTGGAAGATATAACAAATATCGCCAGTCAAATAACCAGAAGCCGTCTCCAATTAGAGGTAAGGAATAAACAACTGATTGTCACGGATGGAGGTGGATCAAAATGATAGAAAAAGGAAAAATTAATGGCCTACAGATGGCAATTCTGATTTATCCGACCATTTTAGCAACTGCGATTCTTCTTGTTCCGTCTATTACTGGAAAACATGCGGAACAGGATATGTGGATTTCACCGATATGGGCGTCTGTTACCGGTTTTCTGGCTATTTTTCTCGCCATTCAACTGAATAAGCGTTATCCGGGGCAGACCTTCATCCAATATTGTGAAAAGATTGTTGGTAAATTGCTGGGGAAGATAATTGGACTTGTCTTTATCTTTTTTTTGGCCCATTCATGTGGCATTGTTTTAAGGGAATATGGCGAGTTTGTAAAGGGGAACTTTCTTCCGACAACACCAATTATGGTTGTAATGGGTAGCATGACTTTGGTTTGTGCGCTTGCTGTAAGAGGCGGAATTGAAGTAGTTGCCAGAAGTGCTCAGATTTTTGTGCCTATTGTAACAGTTTTATTTGTAATGATCATTCTTTTATTAACTCCTGATTTAGAGCCTGCAAATTTATTTCCGGTATTTGAAAATGGGTTAATACCTTCTTTAAAGGGAGCGGTGGTACCAGGAGGCTGGTATTTGGAGTTTTTTATGATCTCTTTTCTGCTCCCATTCCTAAGTAATCGAAATAAAGCCGTAAAATGGAGTATAACGACAGTAGTGGCTGTAATGTTGACGCTGGTTATAATAAACATGGTGACGCTGTTTGTATTCGGTAATATTACAGCTGATTTCACGTATCCCGTTATGGAAGCAGCACGTTATATTAGTATAGCTGAATTTATACAGCACCTTGATTCCGTTGTGATGGCGATTTGGGTCGGTGGAATATTTGTTAAAATTTCGGTTTTCTACTACGCTGTCGTTCTTAGCACTGCTCAATGGCTAAACCTAGCTGATTATCGGCCAATGGTTTTTCCGATTGGCATTTTTATAGCAATTCTAGGCTTTTGGTCAGCAGCAAATTTACAGGAACTTGAGAATTTTTTAAGTAGTATTTTTCCTGTTTACGCTTTTATTTTCCTGGCTTTCATCCCAAGTATTCTATTGGTTGCCGCGGTTATACGCGGAAGGCTTTCCAATAACCAAAATACTGAAGAAAAGCAATCTATGATGTGAAGGGGAGAGAATGATGAACTGGCTATCCTCAACAAAGAAACGGCTGTTTATTCTGTCTGTCTGCTTAATGGTGCTCCTTCTTACCGGATGCTGGGATCGTAAGGAGGTAAATGATTTAGCAATTATTATCGGAATTGGTCTACATAAAACTGACGATGATCAGCTTGAACTTTCTTATCAGTTGGTAAATCCTGCCGCTATGGGGGGCGGGCAACAAGGGGGTGGTCAGCCTACAACGGTAGAAAAAAATAAGGGCAAAACAGCCTATGATGCCAACTCCAAAATGCAGCAAAAATTGTCACGGCGGTTATTTTCGGGACACAGTCTCGTTATCTTTATTAGTGAAGAAATGGCCAAACAAGGAATCCGCAAGCATATTGACTTTTTAGCACGGCATCCGAATCCAAGAATGAGATCTTTTATTTTTGTTACAGAAGGAAACCCCGCTGATTTCTTTAAAGTATCACCCGATTTGGAAAAAAGTTCATCAGAGGTTGCGAGGGAATTAGCAAATTTAAAGATTGGAATGAGCGTGAATGTAAAAGATTTGCTTCAAATGTCGTCTAGTTTGGGACAAAATGTGGCTTTGCCTTTACTTGAAATTGAAGAGGAGCCACCTGATACAGTAGGTTTAAGTATAAATGGTACAGCAGTTTTTAAGAATGGAAAAATGGTTGGACAACTAGACTCCAAGGTAACAAGAGGTGTTTTATGGCTGAGAAATGAAGTTAAAAAAGCTGCTGTTACCATTAAGCCGGAGAACGCTGATGGCCATATTTCCTTCAACATATTCAAATCCAGTTCTGAACTAATACCCAAAATTAAGAATGGGAATTGGACTATAACAGTTAAGATTAACTCGATTGATGATGTTGTTGAAAACCAGACAACACTAAATGTAATGAATCCTGATATTGTAAAAAAACTTGAGAAGCAACTGGAAGGGAAAATAGACAAACGTGTTCGTACAGCGTTAGAACAAGTCCAGAAAGATATGCAGGCAGATATATTAGGTTTTGGTCAGGTATTTCATCGCCATTATCCAGAAGAATGGGCTAAAGTAAAAGATAATTGGAAGGAAAAATTTCCTGAAGTGCGTGTCATCATTAAAAGTAACGTTAAAATTAAGCGTCCTGGCAGATCTACATCACCTCCAGGGATGCAGGAAGATAGGGAGACTGGGAAATGAGACTGATAAGTGTCCTGATAGTCATCGTAGTTACTATCCTCATTACAATATATGAATGGCCCAAAATTGATAAAAACCTGAAGAAGGAGAAACGCGTCTTTGTCCTATTAACGATAGGTGGAGTCTTGCTTGCGGTCTTTCTCGTCTACATTCCTGAAATGCCTGGTCCGACTGAATTAGTTGATTGGATTTTAGGTCCTTTGGCAATTTTGGAAAGTCAATAAATTACATATAAAGCCTTCATTGTTGCCAAACTACACGTGTGGAGGTGTATTATATGGGTAAGAGAAGGAAAAATGATAGTGGAGTCAGCGATGAGCAAGCTGTAAGAAAAAACTTATCGAAGGATTTTGATCATGAATTTGCGAATGAGCCGCTCACTGAAACTGAACGGCAAAATAATAAGAAGACGAAAAAACGACAATAGCAGTTTTGGGGGATGTATTAATTCTACATTCCCCATTTCTTTAGCAGTTAAAAAAGCATAAATACTTTCTTACTGCATAAGCGCAACTAAAGCTTATCTATAACCAAGCTTGGCGATAAGCTAAGTTATCTAAAAGGGGATTTTAGTATGAATGTCCGAATTGAATTATCCTATATAACACCAAAGGGAACGGAAACAACTTTCACGTCAGAGGAGATGCGTGCCAATAAAGCACTATTATTGGCTGAGGACTTGGAAAAAACAGGACGAATGAAAAATATCAGGTTTATTGATAATCATGAAAATAGATGGAATTTGAAGGAACTTAGGAAACAGATGGAGGAAATTAAAACGGAGCCTCATCATGTGACGGTTTATTTTGATGGTGGATTTGATCTGGAAACTAATAAATCAGGCCTAGGCTGCGCAATTTACTATGAGCAAAATAACAAGTCATACCGTCTTCGCAAGAATGCTCTTGTCGAGGAGCTTGAAACGAACAATGAAGCAGAATATGCAGCATTACACCATGGGATACAGGAACTGGAGCTTTTAGGTGTCCACCATTTACCTGTTACATTTATTGGAGATTCCCAGGTTGTCATCAACCAATTAAAAGAGGATTGGCCATGTTACGAAGAGGAACTAGCCAAATGGGCTGATCGAATTGAAAGTCATGTCAGCCAGCTGGGTATCGATGCCGAATACAGACTGGTTTCCAGAAAAGGCAATAAAGAAGCAGATCAGTTAGCATCTCAGGCGTTAAAAGAAATTGAAATAACGAGTACGAGTGAAATGAAGGCTTAACTATTTTTCCATATTTTGTTGTTTCATAACTTGTTCAAAATAAAGTGCAGTTGTTGTCTGAACAACTAAGAACACGATTATAGAGTACTTAATGTTGTAGCCGTTTTGATAACTAATTAATCCCATAAATTTAGATACGACTTCCATTAATAACCCAAGTGAACTCCAGCCCAATATATAAAATATTATTTTCTTTCTGTTTATTTGGAATCGATGATAAAAATAAACAAAAAAGTAACTGAACGGAGCAAATAAGAAGTATGTAATCAGGTCAAATAATTCATATTTATTTGAGTCATTAACCTTATAGTAGTCAAGTAAACCTCCGCCAATAGTAAAGTCAAATAACGTAGAGCTTGTAAAACCCCATACTAGGAATAACACCGTAATACGCTTGGGGAGTTTTTTCGGGAAAATAAAAAAAGCAGCATACGCAACTAGTAGCATAACTAAGATATATATTTCATTTTTGTCAAATGCTTCCCATAACATCATGAGTGATTCACCACATTCATAGGAATACTTTTCATTACTTTAAGTGCAATCATGGCAATTAAATTAAGGCATAAATAGTAAATTGCTTCAAACCCAAGATTCCATTTTGTGAATTCAGTTATGTTTAAAGAACTTGAGATAAAACTTACACCAACAAGTGCTAGTACGGATGAAAATAAAATAGCTGATTTCATTAAATAGGATTCAGTTTTAACTAGAAAATTTAGCTGTATTAAAATAAGTATAGGGATAATAATGCTGCGATTTAGTAAGAAGGCTGTATAAGGTAAGCCTTTCTCAGTTAGCTTTATTAGCTTTAGCTCTTCCATTACAATCCATGAAAAGTTGATACTGACTATTAAGACAATAAGAAATACAAATGTAGATTCTACCAGAGTCAGTTCTTTTTGCATTAGACCGTACATGAAAACAGCAAGCCATGTTATGAAAAAGAAAATTACAATTTCCATAAGAACCTCCAAATAATCTTTATATGTAGTATTGGCTTTTACCAGGTAGTGATACATAAAAATTAAGAACAATAAATTGTCAGCAGATAATTATCAAATTGATTCAAAAAGCTCTATAATGAGAGTAGAGATAAGGATTAATCAGGGGAGGTAGACTCATGGATCCGTTAGATATTGTTGACAATCTGCACAAGGTGAAGCCTGTATATCAGCCGATTATCAGTGCAGTTCGGTATGATGTGATTGGCTATGAAGTATTGGGCCGATTTCAGGATGGTCATGAGTGGAGAAGTCTTGGCACATTCTTTCAAGATAATGAGGTTCCAGAAGAGTTCAAGGTAGAAGTGGATCAGTACTTATTAGATATAGCTATTTCAGAAATGCTTGAATTAAACAAAGAGGGTTATTTATTTATTAACCGGAATGCTAAACAGTTAATGATAGATAACGGTGAATACTTGCTAGAAACGCTGCTTACCTTTGAGCAAAGAGGGTTTGCAATGAACAGGGTAGTCATAGAAGTTACAGAACATGATTTTGATGAAGAATTTGATTCTCTCAGTCATTTGCTTCAATACTACAAAACATATGGTATAAAGATTGCTATTGATCGCGTGGGGGCTAAGAGCTCGAACATTGACCGAATCCGGCAGCTTGAACCTCATATTTTAAAAATAAATACTAAAATCATTCGTACTTATAACACGGAAGGCTTTCAGGATATTATGTATTCATTATCCATGCTGGCACGTCGAATAGGAGCTGCAATGCTGTTTGAAAATATTGAGGTTGATGCTCAGCTGCACTTCGCATGGAAACATGGAGGACGTTATTATCAAGGACACTACCTGGCAGAACCAGATTTCAGTCTTGCATCGAGTGAAACGCTTTCGTTAAATCTCGAAAAGAAAGTCGATGGCTATATTCAGCGTGAGAAATCATTGGTGGAGCAACGGTTATCCTTAGTCTTATCATGGGAAGAAAAGATTAAAAAGTTACTTTCCAAATGGGACGGACCTGATAAGGCGGATTTGTTTATTGAAGAAATTACCAACCAATTTAATGTGGAAAGCTTTCGAATGTTTATTTGTAATGGCAATGGACTGCAGGTATCTTCAAACTTTCGAAAAAGAGACGGGACTTGGGAGCAGGAACCCAATGAAAAAGGGTCAAATTGGGCGTTTCGTCCCTATTTCCTTGAAAATGTGATGCAAATGAAAACATGGAAAAAAGGTATGTTGTCCGACATTTATTCGGATATTGAAACAAGGGAAATAGTACGTACGTTCAGTTACCCATTAACTGATCAACATTTTTTGTTCATTGATATAGGTTATTCCTTTATTTATGAAAATGAATTTTTACTGATTTAAAGGAACTGTTTGGCAGATGAATCACCTCAAAAAAACTTTTGGGGTGATTTTGGCAAGGGGTAATTTGGTATAGTATTTTATGTTAAGATAGGTATATAGTTACAAAATTTGTTCTTTTTAGGCAAAATTTCTAGCATACTACCATTATTTACATATTTCGACACTTCGCTTATACTACTAAGTGACTAGTTAATATAAATTAAAGAAAATTAATGAATGAAATTCTATTAATCGGAATACTAGATTCAGAGAGGAATACGAGATGCGGAACCAACATAGAAGCTCTACCTTATTGAATGAAGAGAAGCGAACCACTATATGGTTTTTGTGGCTGTTTTATATCGTGTATATTGTGTATGATATAACTTATTATTATATACTGCCTGAATTCCCCTGGGCGATCCAAGGATTATCAAGTAGTGGTGACTATTGGATGTACATCGTACTTTTTAGTCTTTTACCTATAGCCTTTTATTTGATAAAAAGTGAAAATTCTTGGTTAATAAAATATGTATATTTTATAACCTTTACATTCCTAAATATTGTGAATGACATTTGGTTTTACTGGGGTAATGAAGCCCCCTATACAAATGGAAATATTGTAGAAGTAGTCATTGTTCTCTTCTCACCTATATTTGTTAATAAAAAGTTCTTTTATCTAGTTTCTTTTGGAACGATGGGGAAATACCTCATTATAGGATTATTTCTTCAAGATTATGTTGTTTTATTCCCTTTACTTTTAGTAGTTGTGTTGGCAATGATTGCCTATATTCTACTGCATCGTTTTCTAGGCTATGTTTCAGCAGTAGAGAATTCCTATGATAATCAGTTAGAAGGTATGGTGAAAGGAATTATTGCGACTTTGGAGCTTAAGGATCCATATACAAGAGGGCATAGTGAACGGGTAGCTGGATATGCTATGATTCTAGCGAATGCAACTCAGAAATTTAAAGATGATGAACTAAAATCTTTTTACTATGCATGTCTATTACATGATATTGGTAAGGTTCATATCCCGGATTATATACTAACTAAACCAGATAAACTAACTGCTGAAGAATTTAATTTAATTAAGACTCATCCCAGTGTTGGTGCGAATGCAGTTCAAGAAGTGGAAGGGATTTCTGACAACATTGATGTTATCTATCATCACCACGAGCGTTGGGATGGTAAAGGTTATCCTGATGGTTTAAAGGGTACAGAGACACATCTACTACCTAGAGTAACAGCAATCGCGGATGCATTTGATGCAATGACCTCCTCTAGATCGTATCGATCAGCATTACCTTTGGAGGAAGCTTATAACCAAATTATTACCGGAAAAGGTACACAGTTTGATCCTGAATTGGTAGATCTATTTGAGAAAGTATTTCCTTCTTGGGCAGATTATCACAATAACTATTATAATAAAAGTGGTGGTGTGGAAGAGACTGCTACTACTAAATGAAGGGGGTGAATTCACTATGAAAATCCGTAAACTTAACAAAATTAAGGTGACATGCTGGTGGTGCTTTTGGACCGGACGTTAATAAACAATGAATGTAGAATGTACAGGGATCAGGGATGCTAGAAAGCTAGCATCCTATTTTTCCTTTTCTACAAAGGTGGTGTGAACATGAATATATCCTTGCAATCCCAACTAACCTTATATCCTCTAACAATTCGAGAAGATAAGAAACATTATATTGTTGAAGAAAGTCTTTCTGGTGATTTTTTTGAAATGCCTAAGATTTGTATTGATGCCATCTATTTAATTAATAGAAATGTCCCATTAAATCAAATTGAGCAAGAGTTGAAACCACAATATCTTGATGAGGAAGTGGATTTAGTTGAATTTGTCGAACAACTTGTAGAGCTCGGCCTTGTAAAGGAAATTGATGGTGAAACGGTCGAGGTTACCAAAAATAATAATTCACCTCAGGGCTTTACGTGGCTTTCACCTAAAGTAGGACAGTTCTTTTTTAATAAAGTGACAACAAAACTTTTTATGGCCATTATAATTTTAAATATACTTCTTGTAATCGTAAATCCACAGTTGCTGCCTACATATCAGGATTTATTTATCTTCGATGCCATGACATTTAACATGTTAACGTTTATGGGTACTAGTCTGTTATTAATTATTATTCATGAATTTGGTCATGTTTTGGCCGTGCGTTCTCATGGCTTACCAGCTAAACTGGATGTTGGGCACCGGTTATTATTTGTTGTGTTCCAAACAGATTTGTCACCAGCATGGAAGCTGTCACCGAAGCAGCGAAATGTTTTGTATCTTGCTGGGATATGTTTTGACCAACTGATGGTTCTTATTGCATTTATTTTAAAATTATCTTTCCCGGAGGCTAATTCACTTTTTATTGGTATCCTGGGAATTATCGTACTTGATATTTTTATAAAAACCATTTACCAATGCTGTTTTTATATGAAGACAGATATATATTATCTTTTCGAAATCCTGACAGGGTGCTACAATTTGATGGAAAACGGGAGACAGTACTTAAGCAGATGGCTGCCATTTATTAAGCAGGATTCCACAACAGAAACGTTTGAGGACGAAGCAAAATTTGTTCGTATGTACAGTGTTTTTTATATTTGCGGTCTTCTATTAACTTTTAGTATATTTATCATTTATTTTATACCACAATTATATTATGCGTACTCACAAACGTTACCTGAATTATTGCATCCTGGTGGAAACCCATACTTTTGGGATGCAGTTGTTTTCCTTGGACAAACAATACTTATAGGCAGCTTGCTGATTTATTCCTGGCATAAATCCAATACCTCCAGAACATACTAAGTATAAGTTTTGGAGGTGTTTTATATGGATAATAAGAATTTTGAAAACGTATATAATGATTATAAGAATCAGGCGGATGCCCCAGCACAACCTGAAGCAGATCCATACCAGGAACAAATAGTAGCTGTTCGAAAAAATGATGATGGTGATATTATCGCATTTAAGACAGAAACCGGAAGAGAACTTGATTATGTGATGGCTTTAAGTGAAGCAAAAGAAGGTAAGCTGGCTCACGTGGATGTTTTCCATAAGTATGGCAGGGATATTATCCGAAGTGAACCGGATGGTGTGAAAGAGAACAACTTGGATAATCTGGATACGTTTTAATTAAAATTATTAAGAACAAGATGAAACTGCAATCTTATGTATAACTGAGGTTGCGGTTTTTGATTTGATGGCGAATTTTATTTTATTAGTGACGATAAGCAAATAATAGATTTTTAATTTAAATTAAGTATTGAAAAATGAACAATGATTACATTTAACTCTAAAGAAATTTAATTTTATGTATTAAGATGAAAGAGAAAGTGAAGTTTTCTAAAAGTTGCATATTTTTAAAAGACGATTAGAATAGGTAATATAGATATCTACTTGTGAGGAGAGGTCGTTTTAAATGAAAAATATTAACACCCCAAAAGAATTATATGAGGAAATGGAAAAGTTGAACAAAAGTAATTCTGTTACAAAATTTTCTATACCAGGTAAGGGGAAATTCACATTGGTCTATGAAGAGAACGAGAAAACGATTCTAGAAGAAACAGAAGAGGACACGGAATTAAAAGAGATGATTAATGAAAGTAGAAAGGAATACAAAGAAGGTAAATATAAGTCTACTAATGAAATTCTTGACTCCATGTATAACGAGGATTTCAAAAAGTAATGCGAGTTGTTTGGTCAGAATCTGCTGAAAACAAGGCTGTTCATTATAAAGGTGAACATTTTTCGTTTGAAGAAACACGATGTTTTATCGCCCAGTTAATGATAGATGTAGAAGAACAACTTTTAAATCCTTTCATTAGCAAGCGGTACACAGAACAACTAGGTGAATATAAAGGGATATCTCGAATAGTGATTCAAAAAGTTCGAATCTATTATGAGGTAGTAAATGATAAAATTATTATTCTTGCCATCAAATTTCCTGGAGAGAAGTGAAAGTAAAAGTTATGCTTAACAATATAATCTTTCCACAATAATTTTCCCCCATCATTTCATATCTCCTTCTTAACTGTTATCGAACTAAAATCTGTTATCCTTCATAATTTGTTCCTCAAAATAATTGCCAACCATGTCATGGAATTCTATAATGGAAGAAATGTCTGAATCTTTAAAGGGGAGTGATGTCAAATGCCAATTAATATTCCAAAAGAATTGCCTGCCAGTGATTCGTTAAAGCAAGAGAAAATTTTTGTCATGGATGTAGCCCGTGCCAAAATGCAGGATATCCGTCCTCTTAATATATTAATCTTAAATTTAATGCCTGAAAAGGAAAAAACGGAACTGCAGCTGTTGCGGCTGCTGGGGAACACGCCGCTGCAAGTCAATATCAGTTTTCTCAGGACTGCAACACATCGGTCCAAACATGTGAGCAGACACCACCTTGAAAATTTCTATACTACCTTTGAAGATGTTAAAAATCGCCGCTATGATGGAATGATTATTACGGGTGCTCCAATTGAAACATTAGAATTTGAAGACGTAACCTACTGGGAAGAATTGAAGGAAATTATGGAGTGGGCGAACAGGAATGTCACCTCAACGCTACACATATGCTGGGGAGCCCAGGCAAGTTTGTATCATCATTATGGAATTAAAAAATTTATGATGCCGAAGAAAAGCTTTGGTATTTTTAAGCATCGCATATCGGATCCTACCGTTAATCTTGTACGCGGTTTTGATGATATTTTCCATGCGCCACATTCAAGATATACGAATGTTCCAAGGGAGGAAATTGAAAAGAATCCGAATTTAATACTTTTGTCCGTCTCTGAAGAGGATGCACCGTTCATCATCATGTCCAAAGACGCCAAAAATATCATGATAACTGGCCATTTGGAGTATAACGCGACAGCTCTTGCTGAGGAATATGAACGTGATATTGACAAAGGGCTGGAAATCGATATACCGGCCAACTATTATCCGAACAATGATGTCAACGAACAGCCGCCAAACATATGGCGCTCACACAGTCATTTACTTTTCTCGAATTGGCTTAATTACTATGTCTATCAGGAAACACCATTTGAATGGGATTAACTTACCTCCGTATAGGATTCTGTATTTCCTATAAAACCCGCTCTTCCTATAAAGGAGCGGGTTTTTAATATGCTTAATTGATTGAGGCTTTATTAAAATGGCAATCATTATAATAATATTCTTTATCGATAGGAGTAGAGGGCAAAAATGAATATTTGGTATTTAGCAATGGAATTAATAACAGGATTTGTATTGTTATTTCTAGTAGTAAAGATTCTTGGAAAGAAAATTATTAATCAGATTACCCCTTTTACATTTATAACAGCTATTGTATTGAGTGAACTGTTAGGAAACGCTTTATATGATGAAAAAGTTGGAGTTACTTATATAATTTTTTCAATGGTTCTGTGGTCATTGCTTTTGTTAAGTGTCGAAATGCTGGGGCAGAAGTTTTTACTGTTTCGGAAGACCTTTGAAGGCAAACCTTCCGTATTAATACGAAACGGAATTGTCAATAGAGATTAATTAAAGGAAAATCGTATGAATATTAATCAACTGCAGAGTTTGCTGCGCCAGTCGGAAACTTTCTCAATTCGTGAGGTAGCATATTGTTATCTGGAAGCAAATGGTGCTATCAGCATCCTGAAAAAGTCGCCTAAACAAAAAGCACAGCAGGAAGATTTAAAGCTACCACCTCAAAATGTACATGTCCCCGTAACAGTCATAAGAGATGGCGAATTATTGCATGATGAGCTAGCTGAAATTGGTCAAACTAAAGAGTGGCTAATGGACCAGCTATATAGTCAGGGAGTTAGTGATTACCGGAATGTATTTGTCGGTGAGTGGCTGGAGGGTGATGGGCTTTTTGTACAAACCATTAATCAAGTCTCTAGCTGATGTGAGAGCAAATTTATTGGAGGTTTCCTATGCCGGAATTACCTGAAATGGAGAATTATAAGAACTTACTAAGTCAAAGAATTAATGGAAGAGCAGTAACTGAGGTAATAATAAATCGGGAAAAGTCGGTTAATGAAAGCCCAAATGATTTTATCGGGAAGGTTGCAGGTCAGAAAGTTAGGTCTATAGAAAGACGGGCTAAGCATCTGCTCTTTTATCTTGAAAATGGATATATTTTATTGTTGCATCTTATGCTGAGTGGCTGGTTGTTTTATGGGATGGAGGAAGAAAAACCAGACCGTACTGTTCAGATCCAGTTATCTTTTGGCAATCAACACCTCTATTTCATCGGAT
>JBDNGJ010000117.1:0-57017 GCA_041689365.1 Virgibacillus sp. | reverse complement strand
TACGTGTATTTCCTCCGCTGTTGACTGGAGTAGAAATCCCTATAGACGAAATGTGTGACAGCACTACACTAGTCAGGGCGAGCGGAGGGCGGTGACTCCTGCGGGAAAAGCAACAGCTGAAGATCCCGCAGGAAGCGGTTTGTGCTTCCGATGAAGCTGAAGCGTTGCCCTAAGGTGCGCATCCGCCCGTAGCGACCCCGGACGGAGGGACGAGAGTTTATAGGTATTCCTGCAGTTACTTCGCATTTTATATCAACTGCGACCTTAAAACTCCCATAATAAGGTCAGATTATGGGATTTGGACAATCATTTATTTATTACCGGAAGAGTGAAAGAAATATGTTATAAATATTTTTTTGAAATGTGGAAACATACAGGCTACTAGCACATATAGTTATGAATAAGAAGTTTCGTTGTTTCAAAGATTTTTATGTATATATTTCGTTAGATTAGGAGATACTAAGCTAACGGAGGTGGGGAGATGAAACAAGTAATTTTAAACGAGCGCTGTGGCATTTGTGAAGAGGAAAAAGAAAGAGGAATTCATTTATACAAACTATTTATCTGTTGTGAATGTGAACGAAATATGATTCACACAGAGCCAAGAGAAGAAAAATATCACTATTATCTACAAAAATTAAAAAATATGAATCAACCAACATTATATTCATAAATAGTAAGGTCTTTGCAGTTATACGTGCAGAGGCCTTTTTTGTTATCATAGAAGAAGATGAATAAAGAGGATGGAATGTCATATGAAACAAAAAACAACACCGCTATTTGATGTACTTCAACAGTTTTCTGAAATGAATCCTATTTCCTTCCATGTGCCAGGTCATAAGAACGGAGAGGTCTTCCCGGAAAGTGCCCAAGCCTATTTTAGTTCAGTTTTAAAAATGGATATGACTGAACTTCCAGGTCTCGATGACTTACATGCTCCACAAGGTGCAATAACGGAGGCGCAGAACCTTGCTGCTACATATTTCGGTGCAGATGAAACTTATTTTCTTGTAGGAGGAAGTACAGCTGGCAACCTTGCAATGATTTTAGCTGTATGTTCAATTGATGAAAAAATAATTGTGCAGCGCAATAGTCATAAATCAATTTTTAACGGATTGGAATTAAGTGGGGCGAGGCCAGTTTTTATTGTACCGGAATTCGATGAATCAGCAGATCGCTATACAGCACCAAACAGTACTACACTTAAAGATGCACTAAAACAGCACCCCGATGCAAAAGCTGTTGTACTAACTTATCCTGATTATTTCGGCAAAACATTTCCAATTAGGGAATCGATTGAACTAGCACATGAATATAATATACCAGTGCTAGTTGATGAGGCACATGGTGTACACTTTTCACTTGATAAAGCATTTCCGCAGTCGGCACTTGATCTTGGAGCAGATGTGGTTGTACACTCCGCACATAAAATGGCACCAGCAATGACGATGGGTTCTTTTTTACATCTGCGTTCAAACCTTGTATCTAAAGCGAAAATAACGCATTATTTACAGCTGATTCAATCGAGCAGTCCATCCTATCCGCTAATGGCATCATTGGATATTGCCCGTTTGTTTTTAGCAACAATGCATACAAAAAAGGTAAATAAGATTATGGAAAGTGTTGCAATGGTCCAGGAAATTCTAAAGGCGTCGGATTTTTGGGATATACTACCGGCAAACGATCCACTAAAACTAACACTGCATATGAAGCAGGGAGTTTCCGCAAAGGAGGTCGCAAGTCTTTTTGAAGATCAGAAAGTATTTCCAGAGCTTGTAACGCATAATCAGGTATTATTCATTCATGGTCTTGCTCCTTTTGAAAATATCGATTATCTGAAAAAAGTAGTAAAACGAATAAAGGAACAATTAAAAATTAACCCAAATCATGCTACAATAGAGGTGAACAATCTTTTTACAGAAAATATTCAGGAACTTGCTGTTTCTTATCAAACAATGCTACAACAAGAAACCAAACAAGTTCCACTTAATAAATCTTCGGGATATGTTGCTGCAGAAGCGATTATCCCATATCCACCTGGTATCCCGCTTATTTTAAAAGGTGAGCTGGTCACAGATGAACATGTCAATGTCATTGGACATTTAATAGAACAAGGGGTTACGATTCAGCATCATGATATAACGAACGGAATTAGCGTTTTTATATAAAGGAGCAAAATTACGTGAGCGGATATTTTATAACAGTTGAGGGTGGCGAGGGTGCAGGCAAATCATCTATTCTCCAATCTCTTGGAAACAAACTAACAGCGATGGGTTATGACGTTTTAACCACACGTGAACCTGGTGGAATCGATATAGCTGAAAAGATACGAAAATTAATTCTCGACCCAACACATACAACCATGGACGGAAGAACTGAGGCTCTACTCTATGCTGCTGCACGCCGGCAACATTTAGCTGAAAAGGTATTACCAGCCTTAAATAGTGGGAGAATCGTATTATGTGACCGTTTTATTGACAGCAGTCTTGCTTATCAAGGTTACGCAAGGGGTCTTGGGATGGATGAGGTCTTTATGATTAATCAATTTGCCATTCAGGATTGCATGCCTGATATGACATTATTTTTTGATATTGAGCCAAAAAAAGGTTTAGAGCGAATTTCGGCGAATAAAGATAGAGAGAGGAATCGTTTGGATTTGGAAAATATTCATTTCCATGAACAAGTCTATCAGGCATATCAAAAGCTTGTGCGTAAATTCCCTGAGCGTATCCAAGTCATAGATGCTAATCAGCCTTTCGAACAAGTTGAAGCAGATGCAATGAATCTTATAGTTTCCCGTTTAACAAAAAAAGCGTAAGGGAGGTAAGAATAATGAAGTTAATTATTGCTGTTATTCAGGATAAAGATACCAACCGTCTTACTGATGCTTTGGGCGGGGAAAACTTCAAGACAACAAAACTTGCAACAACTGGTGGTTTTTTGAAAGAAGGCAATACCACTTTAATGATTGGCTGTGAGGATGAATATGTCGATGAAGCTTTAAATATAATTCGGGATAATTGCTCTCAACGTGAACAGATGGTAGCACCTATTTCTCCAATGGGTGGAAATGCAGATTCGTATATTCCGAAGCCTGTCAAAGTCGAAGTTGGTGGTGCCACAGTATTTATCCTGCCAATTGAATCATTTATGCAGTTTTAAGGTTTGGCTCTTTTAGTAAAGAATGTTGCATTTGGAAGAATAGATATAAACTGCGGAGTATTTTATAAAAAGTTTGAGTGCTATGACGCCGCTTCGGAAATACACTTCGCGCACCTAGGGTGGCTGACGAGCCTCAGCTCCCACAGGAGTCTACGTGTATTTCCTCCGCTGTTGGCTGGAGTAAGAATCGCTATAGAATAAATGTGTGACAGCTTACACTAGTCCGGATAAGTGTAGGGCGGCGACTCCCGCGGAAAGCATCCACCCGTAGCGACCCCGGACGACGGGATGAGAGTTTATAGAGATTATTCCAGTAGTTAGTTCGCAGTTTATATTATCTAAGTCAATTTCAAAAATACTTTTAATCATCATTTACCCGAACAATTTTACGAACTAATGATTTACCGTTCGTTAATTCAGAGTACTACTATCGTTGATTGAAACGGAAGGCGGCGACTCCTGCGGGAATAACATGAGCCTTGAGACCCCGCAGTGCGACTAAATGAAGGCCGACTAAAACCGTCCTTTGCGGAACGTCGGCATACCCCTTGCCGGGGCAAGGAGGCTCAAGCCATGCCCGCGGAAAGCGTCCACCTGCAGTGGAAATCAACAGGTCTAACACTCTTATAAATAGGTTGAATTTACTGCTTTATTTTTAAATAATGAAATTGATTCAACTATGAAGATAAAAAGCACCAATATTCGCTGAAAGAAGCCTGAAATCTAAAGTAATTCACTACGACAGAAAGGGGCTGATCCTGTGAAAATTAATCAGGAAATTCCGTCACAAATGGACACGACAACTAAAAACCAGAAAGCAACTGCAGATGGTCGCCCATCCTTTGATGGAATGGTTCAGTCCCAAACACATAAATTAAAGCAGCAAGAAGTACAGCAATTAATGAAAAATATTACGCTTCAGGGAGATAAGCTTGCTCGATTTCGTTCATTTCGGGATTTGGTAAAGTTTAAACGGATGGTTAAGGGATTTTTACAGGAAACAGTATATAATGGACTTGATTTACAGAAGTCACATAGCTTTAGTATGGATGGGAACAACAGTAAGCTGGCAATCGTTAAGGAAGTCGACGAAAAGTTAATCGAACTAACCGAAGATATTATGAATCAGGAAAAAAAGACAGTAGATCTGCTTGGACTTATCGGAGAGATAAAGGGTTTACTGGTTAACTTATATACGTAAAGATTGATGTAAGGGCGGGGAATTATGAAAACGTGGTCTGAAGCAGCTGAAATCCAGCCATTAGCGAGTAAAATTATTACCAATAGCATAAAAAAAGACCGCATATCACACGCCTACCTAGTTCAAGGTGAACGAGGAACAGGGAAGGAAGCAATTGGTTTGTTACTCGCAAAAAGTCTTTTTTGCATGAATAAATCAGATGTGGAACCTTGCCAGGAATGTAATGAATGTAAACGTATAGAGTCTGGGAATCATCCAGATTTGCACTGGATTGAACCTGAGGGACAATCGATTAAGAAAGAACAAATTGAACATCTGCAAAAAGAATTTACCTATTCAGGGGTTGAATCCAGTCAGAAAGTATATGTAGTTAAAGGTGCTGATACGTTAACCTTAAACGCGGCAAACCGCATTCTGAAGTTTTTGGAAGAACCCAGTAAAAAGACTACGGCAATTATGATGACTGAAAATAGTCAGTCGATTATTTCCACTATTCGTTCACGCTGTCAGGTGATTGATTTGCAGCCGTTGAATCCTCAGGCTTTTCAGAGGCAACTGCGCGATTCGGGAATGTCTGAGAAAAGTGCCATCTTAATGAGCGCTTTAACGAATAATTTGGATGATGCAATCACCCTGAATGAAGATGAGTGGTTTGCGCAGTCGCGAAAACTAATGGTACAATTAATAGAAATGTTTTCTAAAAATCCAGATGAGGTTTTTTTATTTATTCATAATCACTGGATGACACATTTTAAGGAAAGAAAACAGCAGGAACAAGGGCTTGATTTATTAATACTAGCCTTTAAGGATATACTTTATTTTCATATCAGCAGGGAAGAAGCAATGGTAGTCTTTGCGAAGGATGACGAAAAAGTAGAAGGACTTGTGATGTTTTTTTCACAGGAAGAATTGCTGACCACCCTAAATAAGCTTCTTGATGCTAAACGCAAACTGAAGCAGAATGTCAATCCAACACTGGTAATGGAACAACTTACCGTTCAAATACAGAGGTGATTTAATGATTGAAGTTATAGGAGTCCGTTTTAAAAAAGCGGGTAAAATATATTATTTTGATCCAGGAGATAACAGCATAGAAGTAGATAGTTATGTTGTTGTGGAAACGGTTCGTGGTATTGAATTCGGAAAAGTCGTTATCACGAACAAGCAAGTCGATGAGGAGGATGTTGTTCTCCCATTAAAGAAAGTTATTCGAATAGCTGGTGAGAAAGATAAACGTACCGTTGTTGAGAATCAGGAGCTTGCTGATAAAGCTTTTAAAACTGGTACGGAAAAGGTCATCGAGCATGATCTTGATATGAATCTAGTGGAGGTAGAATTCACATTTGATCGTAATAAGATAATTTTCTATTTTACGGCAGATGGTCGAGTTGACTTCCGTAATTTAGTAAAAGATCTTGCTGCGCAGTTCAAAACCCGAATTGAACTTAGACAGATTGGTGTGCGTGACGAGGCAAAAATGTTAGGTGGAATTGGACCTTGTGGCAGAATGCTCTGTTGCTCCACATTTTTAGGAGACTTTGAACCAGTCTCTATTAAAATGGCTAAAGACCAAAACCTTTCATTAAACCCTGCAAAAATTTCTGGCTTATGTGGCCGACTCATGTGCTGTTTAAAATATGAAAATGATGATTATGAAACAGCAAAGCGTGATTTACCTGATATTGGGCAGGCTATTACCACACCATATGGTACTGGTAAAGTAGTTGGTCTAAACATCCTGGAACGCATCGTTCACATAGAAATGCCTGAAGCGGAACGTGTCATTGAATATACATTAGATGAACTAATTGATGAAGGAATAATTGCGCAAGCCACAGAATAGTGGGGTGAAAAGGCGTGAAGAAGCGAGAAATTTTTGATCAGGTATCTGATATGGAAAAACAGATAGGTGAGTTATACGAGCAGCTTGGGGATTTAAAAGGCAGGCTGAGTGATCTTTTGGAGGAAAATCATCGTCTTTCCATGGAGAATCATCATTTACGTAATCGTTTAGAAAGTACCGATGAAGATTTTAAGGAAGATGAGATTGTGGATCATTCAAAAGATATTCCTGGTGAGGGCTATGACAATCTGGCAAGACTGTATGAAGAAGGATTTCATATTTGTAATGTTCATTTTGGAAGTCCGCGTCAGGATGAAGACTGTTTGTTCTGTCTGTTATTTTTGAACAAAACGAAATAGGAAATAGTTTGGAAAAGCTGTCCCTAGCGTTAGGGACAGCTTTTCTAACATAGTAAGGATGGAAGTTGAGAATGATGCCATTATATGATGATGAACGACTTGATTATTTATTAGCGAAAGAGAATATGCATATTATCCAGAGTCCTACTGTGTTTTCTTTTTCACTTGATGCTGTACTGCTTGCACATTTTACATACGTGCCGATTAAGAAAGGGAATATATTGGATCTTTGTACAGGGAATGGAGTTATTCCACTTTTACTGTCCCGGCGAACAAATGCATCGATAATTGGTGTTGAAATTCAGGAAAGAATAATTGATATGGCAGTGCGGAATGTTAAACTGAATGATTTAGGTGATCAACTAACGATGATTCAAGGTGATTTAAAAGAAATGCAGGCTGAATTGGGTCACAGTAAATTTGATGTGGTAACATGTAATCCGCCATATTTTCGGACACCAGAGAAAACCGAGCACAATAAAAATGATTTCCTAACGATAGCCCGGCATGAAGTCTACTGTACATTAGAAGATGTCGTTAAGGCTTGCAAGTTACATGTGCGGCCTGGCGGGAAAGTTGCCATGGTACATCGGCCAGGAAGGCTGGTGGATATTATTGCGTTATTCCGTAAATACAGGCTTGAGCCAAAACGCATACAATTTGTTTACCCTAAACGGGGAAGGGATGCGAATATGCTTTTAATTGAGGCGACCCGAGATGGAAAAGCAGATTTAACTACTCTTTCCCCATTATATATTTATAACGATGATAATACGTATACAAAGGAAGCAGAGGATATTATTTATGGACGCCAATGAACATACTGTTTATATTTTAAAATGTAAAGATAATACACTATATACTGGTTATACAAACGATTTGGAGCATAGGAAAGCGATGCATGAGCAAGGCAAAGGTGCTAAGTATACACGCGGTCGCGGCCCTTTTCAAGTTGTATTTGTGGAAAGGTTTTCGACAAAAGAGGAAGCGTTACAAAAGGAATATCAGGTCAAACAGCTTACACGTAAGGGAAAATTTCAACTAATTCGGGACAAGCTGAAAGAAGTGATTCAATATGAACATACAGAAAAGCTTTGACAAACAGGTTCAGGGTGCTATTTACGTTGTTCCAACACCAATTGGAAATTTGGAGGACATTACCTTCCGGGCATTAAAAATATTGAAAAGTGCTTCTGTCATTGCTGCAGAAGATACAAGAAACACGAGAAAACTGCTCAGTCATTTTGAAATATCAACTCCGCTTGTGAGCTATCACGAACATAATAAAGAAAGTCGTGAAAAACAGCTGCTTGATCGTGTAGATAATGATGAACTGGTAGCGATTGTAAGTGACGCTGGTATGCCAGCTATTTCTGACCCAGGGTATGAGTTGGTCCAAGCGGCGATTGAAGCTGATCACTCAGTTATTGTTTTACCTGGAGCAAATGCAGCATTATGTGCGCTAGTTGGGTCAGGATTACCTGCGACTGAATTTTATTTTTACGGGTTTTTGCCACGAAAGAAGAAAGATAAAGTAACTGAGCTTGACCGCTTAAAAAACCTGCAGGCAACGATACTTTTTTATGAATCTCCGTATCGATTAAAGGACACCCTGAAAGTAATGCATGAACAGCTCGGTAACAGGCAAATAGTTGTAGCGCGAGAGCTTACCAAGAAATTTGAAGAATATGCACGTGGAACAGTTGAGGAACTTTTGTTATGGGTTGAAGAAAAAGAACTTAAAGGTGAAATCTGTCTAGTTATTGAGGGATCGAGTGAGACATCAATTACTGAAAATGAGCTTTGGTGGAGTCACCTTTCCATTACTGATCATGTAACACATTATATAGACGAGGAAGGCTTATCAAGTAAGGATGCAATCAAACGTGCTGCGACTGACAGGAATATGGCAAAACGTGATGTGTATCAAGCTTTTCATGTTGATAATAACTAAAAAGGATGCTTTCTAGAGTTTGTTTCCTTTACCAAGCAAAGAATCTTAACGTAGTTGAAATAAACTGTGACGTAATGTTGAAAAATAATTGCCATGACACGCGCTCCGGAAATACACTTCGCGCACCTTAGGGCAACGCTTCAGCTTCCTCGGAAGGAAAAATCGCTTCCTGCGGGATCTTCAGCTGTTGCTTCGACGAATAGGACGTTCTAGTACCGGCGTTGGTCACAGGACGTGACCGGTTTTAGCCGGTGACCCGCAGGAGTCTCCGTGTATTTCCTTCGCTGGATTGCGCTCACTTTATCCTATATATTAACAAATGTATATTGTGATGGATAAAAGATGAATAAAATAATATTTTAGACCATTTAAACCCAGCAGTTGGAATATGCGAGACTCCTGTGGGACAGCGATCCTAAGAGACCCCGCAGTGAGCGTTCTTTGCGAGCTAGGCAGACTAAATTCGCCACGTCCTGTGGCAACGTCTGCACTAGCACGTCCTGTGCGTCGAAGGCTCGTGGTGAGCCCACGGAAAGCGAGTATATTCCAACTACGTGGTAGAGAGCCGCGTTAGATACTACGAATGGATTACTCTTAATCTGAGTCACTGTTTATAGAAATTGCCACAAACTTTTAAAAAACAGCATTAAAAAAGTGGCTGACGATTTGATTCGCGTCAGCCACTTTTATCACCTATTATTTGGCAGATAAGAAAAGTATAACTACTTTCTTACTGCATAAGTACAACTAAGGCAATTCGCCCAAAGGCTTGCACTCCAGAGTATAAGGGGTTCTAAGAAAGCAAAATACGCTTTCATAAGAATCCCTTTAACGAATGCCAAGTTTTCTAATCTAGTCGTGATTGGATTTCATTGATGAGTTCTTGTGCTCCTTCAGGACTAAGAACAATTTTGCCATTTGCTAATGATATGTTCTCATCAGAAGTATCGCCAGTTATCTGACATGTCATATTTGGCTTGTATTTTTGCAGCACAATTTTGTCGTTATCAACATAAATTTCCAAAGCGTCTTTCACATGAATATCAAGTGTACGACGTAATTCGATTGGAATAACTACTCGTCCTAGTTCGTCAACCTTTCGTACAATTCCTGTAGATTTCAAATTCCATTCTCCCCTCTAACGGATAGAAAAACGTAACATATCATCACTTAACTTAAGTGGTGACTAGCTTTTCTATTACTTACTTTAATAAATTTTTTTCGGCATGTTTCGACATGTATATTAAATATATACTACCAACCATTGCCAGTAGTGTCAACAAATTTTTAGCTTAAATTGTGAAAATTTGGTTAACTACATAATTAGTTAATTATTTCAATATGTATCGTTATTTTGGATTAATAGAGGATTCAATTGGCGATAATCATTCGTATTAAAGGTTTAATATCACGTAAGTGGAAAACTTATGATAAAATCGCTACAATAGAATTAGTGATTGAGGAGGTAAGAAATAATGCCAAAAGAGCAAAAAACATTTTATATAACCACACCAATTTATTATCCAAGTGGCAATTTACATATTGGACATGCTTATTCAACTGTGGCGGGTGATGCAATTGCCCGGTATAAGCGATTACGCGGGTATGATGTAATGTACCTTACTGGAACTGATGAACACGGACAAAAAATCCAGCGTAAAGCGAAAGAAAAAAATATGGAGCCACAAGCATATGTCGATGAAATTGTAAGTGGTATTCAGGATCTTTGGAAAAAATTAAAAATAACAAACGATGATTTCATTCGTACTACCGAGGAGCGTCATAAAAAAGTTGTCGCACAAATATTTGATCAGCTTTTAAAACAAGGTGATATTTATTTGGATGAATATGAAGGCTGGTACTGTACATCATGTGAATCCTTCTTTACAGAGCGCCAGTTAGATGATGGCCATTGCCCGGATTGTGGGGGCCCTGTTGAAAAAGTAAAAGAGGAATCATACTTCTTCAAGATGAGTAAGTATGTTGACCGGCTTCTTGCATTTTATGAAGAGAATCCGCAATTCATTCAGCCGGAGAGCCGCAAGAATGAAATGCTGAACAACTTTATTAAACCTGGATTAGAGGATCTGGCTGTATCCAGGACCACCTTTGATTGGGGTATAAAGGTTCCTGGCGATCCGAAGCATGTCATATATGTGTGGATCGATGCACTTACAAACTATATCACGGCACTTGGCTACGAAACGGATGATGATGGTCTATATCAGAAATTCTGGCCTGCTGATGTTCACTTGATGAGTAAGGAAATTGTTAGATTCCATACCATCTATTGGCCAATTATGTTAATGGCGTTGGATCTGCCGTTGCCGACAAAAGTCTTTTCTCATGGCTGGATTTTAATGAAAGATGGTAAAATGTCCAAGTCAAAAGGGAACGTAGTAGACCCGATTAAGTTAACGGATCGTTATGGCCTTGATGCACTGCGTTATTATTTATTACGTGAAGTTCCATTTGGATCTGATGGTGTATTTACGCCTGAAGGCTTTGTGGATCGGACAAATTATGACCTTGCGAATGATCTTGGTAACTTACTAAATCGAACAGTTGCGATGATTGATAAATATTTTGATGGTAAAATTCCTGCATACATGGCATCCGAGACAGAGATTGAACAATCACTTGAAACGTTACAAGAAGAAACCATTGCGAAAGTGGAAGACTCAATGGAAAATATGCAGTTCTCTGTTGCATTAGCCTCATTGTGGCAGCTTATAAGCCGTACGAACAAATATGTTGATGAAACGGAGCCATGGAAATTAGCTAAAGATGAAACGAAAAAAGATCGTTTAGGTAATGTTATGGCCCACCTTGTTGAATCATTACGTAAAGTATCGATTATGCTTCAGCCATTCTTGACAGAAGCACCAACAGAAATTTTCAAACAGCTAGGTGTTACAGATGATTCGCTAAAAGAGTGGGATAGTGTTCACTTGAATGGGGAAATTAAAGCAGGGACGCCTGTTCATAAAGGACAACCTATTTTTCCTCGTTTAGAAGTAGAAAAAGAAGTCGAAACAATTAAGGCAATGATGCAAAAGCCAGCCCAAGAAGAAAAGAAGGCAGAAAATCAGGTGCCAGAGCAAAAAGAGGAAGTTACTTTTGATGACTTCATGAAGCTTGATATGCGTGTTGCTGAAGTTTTTAAAGCAGAATCGATAAAAAAGGCTGACAAACTATTAAAGCTGCAGCTGGATATCGGGACTGAAAAACGTCAAGTAGTATCGGGTATAGCAGAGCACTATAAACCTGAAGATCTAGTAGGGAAAAAGGTAATCTGTGTAACGAACCTGAAAGCAGTTAAACTGCGTGGCGAAATGTCAGAAGGAATGATTCTCTGTGGTGAAGATAATACAGGGAAGTTAGTTCTTGCTTCAGTTGAACAATCGCTGCCAAATGGCTCAGTTGTGAAGTGATTTTAGGAAAAGGTCAGCTCAATGAGTATGGCCTTTTCTATTATTTACAATGAAGACTACAAGTCGATTCTTACTTCACAAGTGTAATTAAGGGCATGACAAGTTTTTTTAAAAGGAGTGATTTATGTGCTATTTGACACACACGTCCATGTGAATGCAGCACAATTTTCAGAGGATCGTAATGAAACTATCCAGCGGGCGTTTGATGCTGGGGTACAATATATGGTTGTGGTTGGCTTTGACCATGAAACGATTCCGCCAGCGATTGAAATTGCTGAACAATACGAAACAATCTATGCAGCGGTTGGCTGGCATCCAGTAGATGCAGTTGATATGACAGATGAGGACTTAGCCTGGATTGAAGAATTGGCTGCACATCCAAAAGTAGTTGCTATAGGGGAGACTGGCCTAGACTATCATTGGGATAAGTCCCCGAAAGAAGTTCAAAAGGATGTCTTTCGCAAGCAAATTCAACTAGCTAAAAAAGTGAATATGCCAATTATTATTCATAATCGTGAGGCAACAGAAGATATTATTGGAATCTTACAGGAAGAGAACGCAAAGGAAATAGGCGGTATTATGCATTGCTATAACGATTCAGTTGATTATGTACAAGCATGCCTGGATATGAACTTCTACATATCACTTGGAGGGCCGGTAACATTTAAAAATGCGACAATGCCAAAAGAGGTAGCTGTAGAAGTACCTTCAGATCGATTACTGGTAGAAACGGATGCACCGTTCCTTGCACCACATCCAAACAGAGGGAAGCGTAACGAGCCATCATATGTTAAATTGGTGGCAGAGAAAATTGCTGAACTAAGGGATGTTCCTTTCGATGAACTCAGTCGGATTACGACAGAAAACGCCTTTTCTTTATTTAAAATTGAAAAAAACACATGAAAATTGATGAAATATAAGTGTAATAATTCAATAAGGTTATGGATATTCTTTTGAGACTAGCACTTTTGTTAGTCTCTTTTTTTTATGAAAAAATCAAGTCATGCCAGGGTCTGGAGGGTTATTGTTATACAGGGGTAATTATTTGTAATTTGAATGTAAACAAACCGTAAACGGAATATCGTTGAAATTGCATACAAGTATTAATATAATCAAAGTCGCAATAGAAGGAGGCAAAAAGCATGAAAATTTTTTCAAAGCTGTTGCCGGCGTCTAAATTGAAGCTGGTTATTTCTGTTATTGGTGTATTGGCACTGGTTGTATTTTCTGGAGTTACACTGTTTGAAGCAACGAAAGCAGAAGTGGTAGTAACAGAAAATGGTGAAAAGCAAACAGTAAAGACACACGCAAATACAGTAGATGAACTACTGGCCGAATTAGGGATTAATTTTAGCAAACACGATAAACTTTCACACGATATGGATACAAAAATAGATGATGAAATGAATATTACATACAAAGAAGCAAATGAAGTAATAGTTACGATAGACGGAACAGAACAGACTTATCATACGACGGTGGACACAGTTGGAGAATTCCTAGTGGAAAATAATTTTTCCCTATCGGAACATGATGAACTATCACATGGTAAGAAAGATGCTGTTAGTGAAGGGCTTGAGCTTTCCATCGATAAAGCTTTTCAAATTACGATCAATGATGGCGGTAAGAATAAGAAAGTCTGGACTAACGGTGGAACAGTTGATCAAGTATTAAAAGAGAACAATATTTCCTTAGGTGAGCTAGATAAAATTAAGTCAAAAACAGACGGTGAGGTAACCAAAAGTACCTCCATTAAAGTAGTTCGTGTTGATAAAGAAACAGATGTTGTAAAGGAAAAAATTGCTTACAAAACTGAAAAACGCGAAGATAAAAACCTTGAAAAAGGCAAGAAACGAGTTATTGAAGAAGGTAAAGAAGGACTTCTAGTTAAAAAGTTTGAAGTTATCAAAGAAAATGGCAAGGAAGTTGAACGCAAGCTTATCAGTGAAGAATTAAAGCAGGAAAGTGAAAACCGTGTTGTTGCATTCGGTACGAAAGAAGAACAACAATTGGTTACAGTTTCAAGCAATAGTAATAATTCTAGTGGGAAAGTATATTCGATGCGGGTAACTGCATATAGCGCTGATTGTACTGGGTGTTCAGGTTATACAGCCACAGGCATTAATTTAAATGCGAATCCAAATAAAAAAGTCGTTTCAGTTGACCCAAGTGTTATACCATTAGGATCAACAGTATGGGTAGAAGGATATGGAACTGCAATTGCTGGAGATACTGGCGGTGGAATTAATGGTAACCATGTTGATATCCATTTGCCAACCAGGGCTGATGCATTAGCCTTTGGAACCAGGTATAATGTTAAAGTTAAAGTTCTTGATTAATACATGATAAAATGCTCTTACCATGATAAAGTGGTAAGAGCATTATTTATTACCGAAAAGAGGATATACATTGATGATCAAAGAAGTTATTGTTGTTGAGGGTCGTGATGATACAGCTAAAATTCGTCAAGCTGTTGAGGCAGATACAATCGAGACAAATGGGTCAGCTATTGATAACATAATTCTAAAGCAAATACAGCATGCTAAGAATAAACGCGGCGTCATTATTTTTACCGATCCTGATTACCCAGGTGAACGAATTCGTCAAATCATTGATAATGCTGTTCCTGGCTGTAAACATGCTTTTTTAACACGTGATAATGCACGTGCAAAACAGTCTAATAAAAGTCTTGGGATTGAACATGCATCACTCGCAGCAATCCAAAAGTCGTTACAGGATGTTTATGAACTTAAAAATCTGGAAGACAGTGAGATTACCAGGGAAGACCTGATCACGTATGGGTTAATTGGAAGTCCAAAAGCTAGTTACAGAAGAGACCGTCTTGGCGAGTTACTTCAGATAGGACATACCAATGGGAAACAGCTGCTTAAGCGTCTTACCATGTTTCAAATATCAAAAGACCAATTCGAACAATCGATAAACCAGGTACTGCAGGAGGAAAATAATGCCAAATAAAAAGATTGCCACCCCTAAACGGACACAGGAAATATTAAAAAAATACGGATTTTCCTTTAAAAAAAGCTTGGGACAAAACTTTCTAATTGATGTAAATATCCTGGAAAATATCATTAACCAAATAGGAATCAATAAATCAACCGCAGCGATTGAAATTGGCCCGGGTATTGGAGCATTGACAGAGCAGTTGGCAATTCATGCTGATAAAGTTATTGCTTATGAAATTGATCAGCGCTTACTTCCTATTTTGGAAGATACACTAAAAGAATATGAAAATGTCCAGGTTATTCACCAGGATATATTGGATGCAAATGTTGCTGAAATGATTAAAAATCACCTTAAACCAGATCAGCCGGTTCATGTTGTGGCAAACTTACCGTATTATATAACAACTCCAATTTTAACGAAATTGTTACGTGATAAACTACCTGTAACAAGTTTCACTGTAATGATTCAAAAAGAGGTTGCTGAGCGAATGGCCGCTAAGCCAAACAATAAGAGCTATGGATCATTAACTATTGCAGTTCAATATTATACAAATGCTGAAGTGGTGATGAAGGTCCCTAAAAGTGTCTTCATGCCGCAGCCAAATGTTGATTCAAGTGTCTTAAGGCTGACAACCAGGGATGAACCCCCTGTTCAAGTAGATGATGAGGATTACTTTTTTGCGCTTGTGCAGGCGTGTTTTGCACAAAGAAGGAAAACATTGCGAAATAATCTGGTACGTTATTTTAATGATGCATATGACAAAGAAATGATTTCTGCGATACTTGAACGGATTGGTATTGATGGAACAAGGCGTGGAGAGTCATTGAATATGCAGGAATTTGCAGTGTTAGCTAATGCATTTTTCCAAGCTGAAGAAAAGTAAATAAATGCTACTGCTCTTTTCTGGTAAGCAGGTGAAGTAACAATACAATTAGTCCACAGAAACGTGGCAGGGATAAAATATTTAGTCAAAGTAAAATCCGAACTATCTTCATTCATAAGATAGTTCGGATTTTTATGTTAGCTTGTATTTGTATAAGATATAAACTGCGAACTAACTGCTAGAATAATCTCTATAACCTCTCGTCCCGCCGTCCGGGGTCACTACGGGCGGATGCTTTCCGCGGGCAACGCTTCAGCTTCCTCGGAAGCAAAAACCGCTTCCTGCGGGATCTTCAGCTGTTGCTGTTCCCGCTGGAGTCACCGCCCTCCGCTCACCCGGACTAGTGTAGTTCTGTCACACATTTATTCGATAGCGATTCCTACGAGTCAACAGCGGAGGAAAACACGTAGACTCCTGTGGGAGCTGAGGCCTAGATGAGACTACGCAGCGACGTAGGAGCAAGGAGGCTCATCAGCCGCCCTTGGTGCGCGAAGTTATTTCCGAAGCGGTATCATAGCAATTCTTCATGTTGCGTCGCAGTTTATATCAACTACGTATTTGATTCAACCATTGACAGCCTAGCCTGTTATTATTCGTCTTTAAAGTAGAGAATTTTGTTATGTCCCAGCCTCGTTTAAATTATTTGCTTTATTTAATAAAAGGCACAGAAGAGCCCTCTTTTTCATAGTCTATGGATAGGAATGCTTTCATCCGAGTGAAGGCTGTGAGGTGGCTTTATGAGCTTTTCAATAGGTGAATTAGTAACACGGGTATCACATAACCATGATTTACTATTTCGTATTGCATCGTTGACAGAGGATACTGCGGTAGTGCACGGCGAAGATATTCGTTTAGTCGCAGATGCTTCATTGGACGATTTAACACATGTACAGAAACGGGATTTACAAAAAAGAAAACAGAAAGAAAAAGAACAGGAAGAATTCTCCTACAGGCTATTTCGTCAGGACTATCAGTTAATGAAAGAAAAGCGCGACTATCAGTCAAGTAACGGATACCAGAACACATCAAGTTTTTTTCAGTTGCCGGCAAAGGTGCTGCATATAGATGGAGATCAAACTTATTTAAGAAAATGTATAGATTTATATAAGCGGATGGGACTACAGGTTCACGGCGTTTACGTAAACGAGAAAGAGATGCCATTTGAAATTGGCCCTTTAATTGAAAAAATCCAGCCTAATATTATTGTCATAACAGGTCATGATGCATTTTCTAAAAATAAAGGGCTCAAAAATGACCTTCGTGCTTATCGTCATTCCAAGTATTTTGCAGAAACTGTCCGTGCAGCACGGCAGAAAGTGCCACACTTGGATCAGCTTGTAATATTTGCAGGTGCGTGTCAGTCTCACTTTGAGTCACTGATTAGAGCGGGAGCCAACTTTGCAAGCTCCCCGTCACGGATAAATATTCATGCCTTGGATCCAGTCTATATCGCAGCAAAAATCGCTTACACCCCGTTTATGGAGAAGGTAAGTGTATGGGATGCATTACGCAATACATTAACAGGCGAAAAAGGTATGGGTGGAGTGGAAACTAGAGGACTCCTCAGAACAGGGATGCCATATATTGCGGAAGAAGAATCCGAAGAGTGAAGCTGATGTAGCAGACATCAGCTTTCCTTATTAGAAGTTACAGAAGTGCTTTTATTGAAGATCCCACTACTAAGTTTAATGTTTTAGGATGGCAAAATATACTTTCGTCAGAATGCTTTCCAGCTCTAAGTAAAGTATTCTAACAAAAATTAATACATAATTTGTTAACATTTTGAAATAATAGGCAGAGAGGCTGAATTTACTTGTTGACATAGAAAAAGGGATACTGTTATAATGTTATGTTTTATTTGACGATTATACAAGCTTGTGATATTATAATAATAGTGAGGTGGAGTATAGTGGCTAAAACATTAATAGAAATTAAGCAAGGTCTTGAATGCCAAATTGGAAAGCGATTAAAACTCAAAGCCAATGGTGGTAGAAGAAAAACAATTGAACGATGCGGCATATTGGCGGAAACATATCCTTCTGTTTTCATTGTTGAACTAGACCAAGATGAGAATTCATTCGAACGTGTTTCATACAGCTATGCAGACGTGTTAACAGAAACTGTAGAATTAAACTTTAACGAAGAGAGAGCATTGATGCTAGAGCAGTAAACATAAGTTTACTGCTTATATTTTTATCAGAAGAAACCAACATGGCTGCCGAACTACGTATTAGAGCTTCCGCATGCCAATTTAAAGTTTTGCGGACACCAACCTTATTTGGCACAAATTCCTTTATTAACCAGATATATGTGAAATAAGGACTTCTGTGTCCGCTACATCTTTAAATCCGCACAAAAGTATAAATTTTTCCTGCTGCAGGCTATTGTTATAAATGTGTGGCGATAGGCCAAATTTTCTATTTTGAAAAAGGGGTAGTCGAGATGGTATCTTTGGAAAAGTCATCTGTAAAAGAGATCTGGGAACTGATTGACATGCAGCTACAGGGAAATAAAGTCCCTTATGAAGAAATGAACGCAATTTATGAATTTCATTTAATTAACGACGACGATGTGAAGCACCAATTGGAGTTTAGGGACGGCAAGGCAATAGTTCATTATACGAATGAGAAAGATCCGGACTGTATTTTGAAAATGAAGGTAAAATATTTTAAAAAGTTTCTGCTTGGAAATTTAAATAGTACGACAGCATTTATGACAGGGAAGCTTAAAATCGACGGTAATATAAGTTTGGCACTTAAACTAGAAAATATGCTGAAGCAGTATCAATTTAAAAGTTAAATTATTTCCTTTTTTGTATACATATAACTGGAGTATGGCGCAGATAATTACATAAGCTATAAATGTCGTAGGAAGGAACTCTTATACGAAAGGGGATGTTCTTTCATGGCTAGACGTGGCGGAATAATGTCAGACCAACTGAAAGAAGAAATTGCCAAAGAGTTAGGCTTTTACGACACAGTAAAACAAGAAGGCTGGGGCGGCATTAAGTCAAGAGATGCCGGGAACATGGTGAAACATGCACTGGAAATGGCCGAGCGAAATATGAATCAGAATGGCAGACCCTAAAACGGGGTTTGCCATTTTTTAGCAGATAAGAAACCACCATCTATCATGAAAATTATTTTTCATATAGCAAATTTGAGGTTTAGCGGATACCAGAGACCTTATTTGGCAGAAATTCACGAAAATGTTGATGTTTGTGGACATCAGGGACCTTATTTCACACAAATACAGTTAAATAACCATGATATATTTGAAATAAGGGCTTCTGTGTCCGGATAATATCGAAAAAATTACTTTTATATAGAAATAGCGTCTCCTGTGTCCGCTAAAATCAAGTTAGAGAGTTATTTTCATACAATAAATACTTTCTTACTGCATAAGTGCAACTAAGGCTAGGCGATAAGCTAATTTTACTAATTACGTTGTTTGAAACACTAGGGGGCATCCCCAGAGTACATAGAAAATTGCCTATATCCCTGTACAGTCGCCTCCGCTTTCCTTATATGATACAATTTGGTATAGCTTTAAAAAGTGGGTGACGGAGATGGTTTTATATGAAAGAGCGCCAGCCAAAATAAATTTGTCGCTTGACGTCCTCGGTAAACGTGATGATGGATATCATGAGGTAGAAATGATAATGACATCTGTAGATTTAGCTGATCGTGTTGAACTATATTCGGTTGATGGCGATAGGATTGAAGTATCTGCTGATAATCAGTATGTTCCAAATGATGAGCGGAATCTTGCATATAAAGCAGCACTTGCTTTCAAAAATAAATACCGGATAAATTTTGGCGTTCGGATTGAAATAGAAAAAAACATACCCGTATCAGCTGGACTTGGTGGCGGCAGTAGTGATGCTGCTGCTGTATTGCGTGGACTTAACCGTATGTGGTCTGCTGGTGCATCTTTAGAGGAATTAGCTGAATTAGGGGAAAACATAGGGTCTGATGTGCCGTTTTGTATTTATAGCACTACTGCGCTCGGCACCGGCCATGGCGAGAAAATTCGTGAATTGGCAGCACCGCCACCCTGTTTTGTTATTTTGGCAAAACCGAATATTGGAATTTCTACACGGAGTATTTTTCAAAAAGTAGATCTAGAAAAAATTTCACATCCGGATACAAATGAAATTATCCGTGCTTTGGAAGAAAAAAGTTTCTCGAACTTATGTGCAAACATTGGTAATGCATTAGAAACGGTAACATTTTCAATTTGCCCGGATGTACAGCATATTAAGGAAAAAATGATAGAAGCAGGAGCAGCTGGTGTGCTAATGAGCGGGAGTGGCCCAACTGTTGCAGGGCTTGTGGAACACCATAGTAAAGCCAAACGTATCTATAACGGGTTAAGGGGATTCTGTAATGAGGTCTTTATAGTTCAACTACTTGATCGTCGCTGAAACTTGCTTAAATACGTATGATAATGATATAATTAATGTAAATTATTCGGTTTTAGAGGTGTATTTATGAAAAGAAGTGATCGATTAGTCTCCTTAACAAATTATTTTTTTGAAAATCCTAAGAAACATACGTCACTGCCGTTTTTCTCCACTAAATATAATGCAGCCAAATCATCTATCAGTGAGGACTTGGATATTGTTGACCGTGTTATGAAGGAAGAAGGAATAGGTCATTTGCAAACACTCCCTGGTGCCTCAGGTGGTGTAAGGTATATCCCAAACCTTTCAGCAGAAAACAGCAAGCAGTTTATCCAAGATCTTTGTAATACGTTGGAGGACCCTGCGAGAATTCTTCCTGGCGGCTATTTATATATGAGTGATATTCTCGGTAATCCAAACACGGTTAAGCAAATAGGACGGGTACTCGCTTCATCATTCTCTGAGTTAGGAATTGATGTTGTGGTAACTGTTGCAACAAAAGGAATACCACTTGCCTATGCAGTAGCATCTTTTCTTAATGTACCAGTTGTGATTGTCAGAAGGGATCCAAAAGTAACAGAGGGGTCGTCTGTAAGCATCAATTATGTTTCTGGATCATCACGAAAGATTCAAACGATGGTACTTCCAAAGCGAAGTTTGCAGGACAATGCTAATGTTTGTATTATTGACGACTTTATGAAAGCTGGCGGCACCATCACGGGAATGACTAGCCTCTTAGATGAATTTAATGCAAATGTAAAAGCTATCGGTGTTCTGGCAGAAGCTGACGATGAGGAAGACGAACGTGTTGTAGATAATCATACATCGTTAGTTAAAATTACCAACGTGGATATAAAACAAAAAAATATCGAGGTATTGCCTGGAAATTTCCATACCTGAAAAAAGTGAAAATCTTTCACAAAATGGAAGATTTTTATTTTTTCGCCTTTTTTTGGTCTTTTTAAAATTTTTTTTAAAAATAAGCAGGAATTCTCATAGTTTTGTTGAATTATTGATAATAAGTTCAAAAGGGAAAAGGTGGTGAAACATCATGGAAGTAACTGACGTAAGATTACGCCGCGTTAACACAGAGGGAAGAATGCGAGCAATTGCATCGATTACTTTGGATCAGGAGTTTGTTGTCCATGATATCCGTGTCATCGATGGGAATAATGGATTGTTTGTAGCTATGCCATCCAAACGTACCCCTGACGGTGAATTCAGGGATATCGCGCATCCCATTAATTCCAATACTCGTGCAAAAATACAGGATGCGGTTCTAGAAGAATACCGCCGTGCCGGTGAAGAAGAAGTGCGATATGAAGAAGCGGGCGCATCCTAAAAAGATGATCAACGAGAGGTCTAATCTGCAACTAGGTTAGCCTTCTTTTTTTGTCATAGTATAAAAATCAAGAGTCGTTTTTCCTAACGGGTTTAGTTACAGGGAAATACAATAGATAGTACACTATTTCCGAACCCAAAGCATAAAATGAGGGTTTTTTAGAAAACTTGGCTTATCGCCAAGCCTTAATGGCGAAAGCCTTAGTTACACTTATGCAGTAAGAAGGTATTTATACTTTCTTATCAGCCAAGCAAATAACGGAACGAGAGGATCCGCCAAACAGTCGAAGCGGATCCTCATTCCGCTAAAAAATGGGTTCTGCAATAATAGGGGCGAAATGTATTCTAATTATTATATGATTTCTAATGTTATTGTTCAACTTTCGCAGCGTAAAATGAACGCATAAACCTTGAAGGAATAAGAAAGGCTGAAGATACACTACTTGAGTTGACTTTGGATCAACGGTACATAGTTGATATAAAATGCAAAGTAGTGAAGATTTTTCTTTTGTCTAATGATGATTGAGTGCTTAAACTCGTTTCGGCAGAATACTTCGCTTTCCATGGGCACGACCTCATTTAGTTGCTTCTTGCGGGGTCTTCGGAACGTGCTGTTCCCATAGGAGTCTGCGTATTCTGCCTCCACTGGTAGAGACTTTTTGATTAGGGGTTGAAGTGGTCCCTATGGCTAAGAAGCAATGTCACAATAAGCATTAATTAATTTACAGGATAAAGTGAGCAAAACCCAGCGGAGGAAATACACGTAGACTCCTGTGGGAGCTGAGGCCTAGATGAGACTACGCAGCGACGTAGGAGCAAGAAGGCTCATCAGCCGCCCTTGGTGCGCGAAGTGTATTTCCGTAGCGGTGTCATAGTACTCAAGTATTTTTAGCAACCTTTTTCCAAAAATTATTAATCTCCATACGCTTGTATCTGTTGAAATCATCTCTTTTTTGAGATATATTCATAATGGATAATTAGAATGGAGGATTCTTCATGGCGAATCGTTATGCTATTATTCTTGCAGCTGGACAGGGCACAAGAATGAAGTCAAAATTATATAAAGTACTCCACCCTGTTTTAGGTCGACCAATGCTGCAGCATGTGATTGGACAATTAAACGCTGTACAGCTGGAAGAGATGGTTACGATTGTGGGGCACGGTGCTGAAAAAGTTTCTGATTATATTGGGGACCAAAGCAAGCTGGTCATTCAGGAAGAACAATTAGGAACCGGACATGCCGTACTACAGGCAGAGGAGTTATTAAAAGATAAGGATGGAACGACAATTGTAGTTTGTGGAGATACACCACTAATTACAAGTGAAACATACCAAGCGCTTTTTGACCATCATGAACGAGAAGGCGCTAAGGCGACAATTCTAACAACAAAAATGTCAAACCCTGCAGGTTACGGTAGGGTTATTCGTAATGAAAATAACGAAGTAGAGCGGATTGTGGAACATAAAGATGCAAATAATCAGGAACTTCTAGTTGATGAAATTAATACGGGTACATACTGTTTTGATAATAAAGCACTATTTCAGGCTTTGCAAAAAGTTTCAAATGATAATGTACAAGGCGAATATTATTTGCCAGATGTAATTGAGATTTTACGAAGTCAGGACGAAAAGGTTAGTGCCTCAATCACACCGGACTCTGAAGAAACACTTGGTGTTAATGACCGTGTGGCATTAGCTCAGGCGGAAGTAGTAATGAAGAAGCGTATCAATGAAAAACATATGCGAAATGGTGTTACAATTTTAGACCCCGCTAACACATATATAAGCTCAGATGTTATAATTGAACAGGATGTCCTGATACATCCTGGGTCAATTATAAAAGGTGAATCGATTATAAAAACTGATGCTGAAATAGGTCCGCATAGTGAAATTATCAATTGTTCCGTTGGTGAGGCAAGTATCGTTAAACAAAGCGTTGCCAAAGATAGTAAAATAGGCAGTCGTGTGCAAATTGGGCCATATGCTCATATCCGACCAGAAGCATCAATTGGCAATGACGCTAAAATCGGGAACTTTGTTGAAGTGAAAAAGACAGTCATTGGAGATAAAAGTAAGGTATCCCACTTAAGTTACATTGGTGACGCAGATGTTGGAAGTAATGTAAATATTGGTTGTGGAACGATTACGGTTAACTATGACGGGAAAAACAAATATTTAACCACGATTGAAGATGATTCGTTTATTGGCTGCAATTCCAATCTTATCGCCCCAGTTACAGTAGGGAAAGGTTCTTATGTTGCTGCGGGGTCAACGATAACGAAGGATGTGCCTGAAGATTCACTATCTGTTGCGCGTGCAAGACAGACGAATAAAGAAGGCTATGCATCAAGGATAAAAAACAGAAATAAAAACTAACGGAGGGTTATCTCATGGCATCTAGCTACAAGGATCGGTCTTTGAAAGTCTTTTCACTGAATTCAAATCGTCAACTTGCGGAGGACATCGCTAGCCATATTGGCACAACATTAGGTGAGTGTACGGTTTCTGCTTTTAGTGATGGCGAAATTCAAATTAATATTGAAGAAAGCATTCGTGGCTGTGACGTGTATGTTGTTCAATCAACTTGTGCTCCAGTTAACACGCACATTATGGAACTATTAATTATGATTGATGCACTAAAACGAGCTTCAGCAAGATCAATTAATATTGTTATGCCATACTACGGTTATGCCAGACAAGACCGTAAAGCAAGGTCAAGAGAACCAATTGCTGCTAAGCTTGTAGCTGATTTGCTTGAGACAGCTGGTGCTAGTCGTGTAATTACATTAGACTTACATGCACCACAAATTCAAGGTTTCTTTAATGTGCCGATAGATCACTTGCAAGGTGTGCCAATTTTGTCTAATTACTTTGAAACGAAGAATTTTGAGGACTTAGTTATCGTTTCACCCGATCATGGTGGTGTAACACGTGCACGAAAAATGGCCGATCGCCTGAAAGCACCAATCGGTATAATCGATAAACGGCGTCCACGTCCAAATGTTGCAGAAGTTATGAATATCGTTGGTAATATTGAGGGCAAGACAGCAATTCTTATAGATGATATTATTGATACTGCAGGTACAATTACTTTGGCAGCAAATGCATTAATTGAAAATGGTGCTAAAGAAGTTTATGCCTGCTGTACGCATCCTGTTTTGTCAGGTCCAGCAATTGAGCGAATTGATAACTCGAAAATAAAGGAACTGATTATTACGAATTCAATTCCACTTCCTGAAGAGAAGCAAAGTGAAAAAATTACCGAATTGTCGGTTGCGCCGTTAATTGGTGAAGCAATCATACGTATTCATGAATTGCAATCGGTAAGTATTTTATTCGATTAAACGTTTGAACTGATTAAAAAACGGGAATAAAAAATGCGTAGAAATTTTGTCTATTACTAAAATTATGTTTTAATAGTAAGAGATGATTAGCAAACTTTTGCTTATCGCTACTTGATGGCGAAAGCTTTAGTTGCTAGGAAAGATTTTTGCCATATAAACTTGGTCTAGTTCCAAGTTTTTAAATAATGGAGGGTGATAAACATGGCAGTAAAACTAAAAGCAACAAAACGGGAAGATCATTCAAAATCTGCAACAAAACAAATCCGTGAAAGTGGAGATGTTCCATCAGTTGTATACGGGAAAGATAAGGAAGCTAAAGCGATTGCTGTAAATAGCATTGACTTAGTAAAGACAGTTCGTGACGAAGGCAGAAACGCGATAATTTCACTAGAAGTTGAGGGTGATAAAACGGAAGATGTCATGCTGCACGAATATCAAATGGATTCAATTAAAGATGAATTAATTCATGCTGATTTCTATATCGTGAATATGGCTGAAGAAATGGATGTAGAAGTACCATTGAATCTCGAGGGCGAGGCATTTGGAGCCAAAGAAGGCGGTGTCCTGCAGCAGCCATTATTTGAATTACAGGTACGAGCGAAACCAGCAGATATTCCAGAGCAAATCTCTGTTGACGTTTCAGAACTTGGAATTGGTGATACGATTGCAATTGCCGATTTACCAAAAGCAAGTAAATATGAATTTCTAGAAGATGCAGATACCACTGTTGCAACGGTAGTACCACCAGATACACTGGATGAGACTGATGAGGATGCAGATGAAAATGCTGAACCTGAACTAGTTGGTGCAAAGGACGATAAAGAAGAGTAAATAATTTTCGAGTACAAGCATATGAGCCCTCCTATTCTGTATAGGGGGGTTTTGCTTTATTTTCTGACATAAAAACAGTACAATATAAAAAGTTAGATAAACTAGTCCATAAAGGAAGTAGCAAAATGAAATGTATCGTTGGGTTAGGAAATCCAGGAAAAAAGTTTAAAAAGACACGCCATAATATTGGTTTTATGGTAATTGATGAATTAGTGGATCGGCACAATTGGAAACTAAAGAAGGACAAGTTTAATGGGAAATCAACGGTTGAGTTTCTTGGGGATGAAAAAGTTGTTCTCCTGCAGCCACAAACATATATGAACCTGTCGGGTGGGTCTATTCGTCCGATAATGGACTTTTATAATATTGGTGTTGACGATGTTCTTGTCATTTATGATGACCTCGATCTTCCAACAGGAAAAATCCGGTTGCGTCAAAAGGGCAGTCATGGCGGTCATAATGGAATTCGTTCCACTATTGAACATCTAGGTACCAAAGAATTTAAGCGGCTTAGAATTGGGATAGGACGTCCTTCAGGCCAAATACAAGTAGTTGACTATGTACTTGGGTCATTTCCGAAAGAAAAACAGGAAGCTGTTGATTCTGGAATTCATAAGGCGGCAGATGCATGTGAGGCATGGCTGGAAAAGTCATTTCCCGAAGTGATGAATGAATTTAATAATTAGAAATCACATATAGTATAAAAAGATGCTTTTCGGATAAACTTTATTGTACCCCATGTTTATTCGAGGAGGTTTTTTGTATGTCTATTGTCTATAAATGCAGACATTGTGGACATGAAATTGGTAAATTGGATCAGCAAGTAGTAGATACATCGATGCTGGGGTGGAACAGATTGTCAACGGAAGATAAACAGGAAATGATTCATTATCAGAATAATGGTGATATCCATATTAAAACCATTTGCGAAAACTGTGAAGAATCACTTGGCAATAATCCACAGTATCATGAGTTAGATTATTTTATACAATAACATACGCAAAAAAGCTTTGGTTATTTCAAAAGCGTGAGTGTCGTTTAGCAACGTAAGTATAAGAAACGCTTATTGCTGAGCGATAGAGCTCAACGCTAGCCAAGGCATTTTTGCACTTAAGCAGGTGGGGAAATATGAAAGGGATTAATGAATATTTACGATCAAAAGAAGATGTTGAATCGATAATTAACGGAATTTCCGACGGCATGAAGGAGCAGCTTGTTGCGGGGCTGTCAGGCTCCGCGAGAAGCTTACTTGTGTCCGTTATTAATGAATCATTACATAAACCAGTCTTACTTATCACACATCAACTTGTACAAGCGCAACAATTGTATGATGACCTTGCAGAGTTTATGGGTGATAAACAAATCCACTTGTATCCTGTAAACGAGTTGATTGCTTCAGAGATTGCCGTTGCAAGCCCGGAACTAAGAAGCCAGCGCATAGATGCATTGACTCAGTGGTCAGAAAGCAAGTCAGGAATCTTAATTGCCCCAGTAGCTGCTTTGAAACGTATTTTACCACCAGCAAGTTATTGGCGTGATTATCAATTACGTTTTACCTTTGGTGAGGATATTGATGTCGACGATTATCTATCATCCTTGGTAGATATGGGTTATGAACGGACAGCAATGGTAACAGCACCTGGAGAGTTCAGTCGTCGAGGCGGCATAATCGATATATACCCTGTAACAGAATTGAACCCAGTCCGTATTGAGTTATTTGACGAAGAAATAGACTCCATACGCTTTTTTGATGCGGAATCCCAACGGTCATTGGATAAAAAGAAGGAAATTACAATTGGCCCCGCGACTGAACTTCTGTTAAGTGAGGAAGACATGGTAACAGGAGCACAACGTGTGGAAAACGCATTATCTGATTCACTGACAAAATTAAAAAAACCGGAAGCGAAAGAAACCCTGATTGAAGTAATGGAACATGATATTGAACGACTAAAGAATCTGGAACGCTTTCAGGAAATGTATAAATATATTGGCTTTCTTTATAACAATCCTGCTAGTTTATTAGATTATTTACCTTCAAATGGTATGGTCATTATGGATGAAATGAGCAGAATACAAGAAACGGCAACCCATTTGGATTCAGAGGAAGCGGAATGGTACAGCAGCCTGTTAGAGTCGAATAAAATGGTGCGAGGCAGTAGATTTTCGTTTGACTGGCATACGGTATGGGAAAAAATGACGCAACAACGGCTCTATATGTCCGTTTTCTTACGGCATATACCGAATACACAGCCTCAAAATATTATTAATTTGTCTTCAAGAGCCATGCAGGAGTTTCATGGCCAGATGAACTTGTTCCAAAATGAATTAAAACGCTGGGAAAAAGGTGATTTTTCAGTTGTCGTTCTTGCACCAAACAAAAAAAGGGCTGAAAAAATTCATTCTATTTTTTCAGACTATGACATAGATTCAGTCGTTACAAGTAAGCTTGTGCTCCCTGTTAGTAAGCCAACAATAGCTGTAGGTAATATTAGCAGTGGTATTGAAATGCCGATGCATAAATTGGTTTTAATAACGGAAAATGAGCTTTTTAAAAAGAAAATGAAGCGTTCACGAAAGAAGCAAAAGATCTCAAACGCGGAACGTATTAAGGACTATCAGGAGTTAAAAGTTGGCGACTATGTTGTTCATGCTAACCATGGTATTGGCAAATATATAGGCATTGAAACGCTTGAAGTTAGTGACATGCACAAGGATTATATGCTGATTAAATACTCAGGTGATGATAAACTATTCGTTCCGATTGATCAGATAGACCTGGTACAGAAATTTGTTGGCTCAGAAGGCAAGGAGCCCAAGCTATATAAACTGGGTGGAAGCGAATGGACGAAAGTTAAACGTAAAGTACAATCGTCCGTTGAAGATATTGCTGATGACTTAATTAAGCTATACGCAGAACGTGAAGCGCGAAAAGGTTATTCATTCAATGAAGATACAGAAATGCAAAGGGAATTTGAAGCATCGTTTGCATACCAGGAGACGGAAGATCAGCTGCGTTGTATTGAAGAAATCAAACATGATATGGAAAGAGAGCGTCCGATGGATCGGCTGCTTTGTGGTGATGTCGGTTATGGGAAGACCGAAGTTGCCATACGTGCTGCCTTCAAAGCGGTTGCTGATGGAAAACAAGTGGCTATCTTAGTACCAACGACAATTTTAGCCCAACAGCATTTTGAAACAATTAGTGAGCGGTTCTTAGACCATGCAGTAAATATTGGTGTTTTAAGCAGATTTCGAACGAAAAAACAACAAAAGGAAACAATGGATGGGCTTCGAAAAGGGTTAGTTGACATTGTCATCGGTACCCATCGTTTATTATCAAAAGATGTGCAATTTCGTGACTTAGGACTACTTGTTGTTGATGAAGAACAGCGCTTTGGTGTAAAGCATAAAGAAAAAATTAAGGAGCTTAAATCAAATGTCGATGTCCTTACATTAACGGCGACACCGATTCCAAGAACGCTTCACATGTCAATGCTTGGTGTTCGTGACCTATCCGTAATTGAAACACCTCCGGAAAATCGTTTTCCGATCCAGACATATGTAATGGAATATAACCCGATTTTCATTCGTGAGGCAATTGAGCGGGAAATGTCCCGGGGCGGACAAGTATTTTTCCTTTATAATCGTGTAGAAAATATTGATAGTGTAGCGCGTGAGCTAGGCATGCTTGTTGATGATGCGAAAATAGCTGTAGCGCATGGCCAAATGAATGAGGCGGAACTTGAAAATATTATATTTGCCTTTTTGGAAGGCGAATATGATGTACTGGTAAGTACTACAATTATTGAGACTGGTGTTGATATACCAAATGTGAATACATTGATTGTGAATGATGCAGACCGAATGGGTCTGAGCCAGTTGTATCAGCTTAGAGGGCGTGTAGGTAGGTCAAACCGTATTGCCTATGCATATTTTACTTACCAGAAGGATAAGGTACTTACTGAAATTGCTGAAAAGCGTTTACAGGCGATTAAAGAATTTACGGAGCTTGGTTCTGGATTTAAAATCGCCATGCGTGATTTGTCTATACGTGGAGCAGGGAATCTATTAGGATCACAACAGCATGGGTTTATTGATTCGGTTGGGTTTGATATGTATTCCCAAATGCTAAAAGATGCAATTGATGCACGAAAGTATGGAAAAGAACTCGATGACGTTAAGGTATTTGAACCAGAGTTAACACTTAATATTGATGCATATATTCCTGACTCCTACATCAAAGATGAAAAACAAAAGATTGAGATGTACAAACAATTTCAAACAATCGAATCAACAGACGACATGGATGATTTACGAGAGGAATTAATCGATCGATTTGGTGATTACCCGGAAGAAGTGGAGTATTTATTCGTAGTGTCATCATTAAAAAGGGCTGCAAAGCAACAGCGGGTTGAAACGATAAGTGAAAAGAATAAAAAAATAGAATTACTTGTAGACGGAGACCGCAGTCAACAGGTTGATGGGTCAAAATTATTCGAGCTCGCCAATAATTTTGGCCGGGAAGTCCAGCTTGGGACAGAAGGAAGTAAATTAAAAGTGATTTTCAAATCGACAAAAGACACACAACACCAACGTTATGAAATAGTCGAGAATTTTATTACTCATTTATCTGACGTGAATCGGGATGATTAGAAAATTCCTTCAGAATGTATAGTTCTTAGAAGATGTTTTATACTATAGACACAACTGGTGTTTTTTTCACATGGAGGTAAACATTGAAATTACATAACACCAGAGACAATCATCATAGGAAAGTGAGGCATCATAATGAAGGCAACAGGAATCGTTCGTCGAATTGATGATTTAGGAAGAGTGGTAATTCCAAAAGAAATCAGACGCACATTGCGTATCCGTGAAGGAGATCCATTAGAAATATTTGTCGATCGTGAAGGCGAAGTTATTTTAAAAAAGTATTCACCTATCAATGAACTTGGGAGTTTTGCAAAAGAGTACGCAGAAGCATTATTTGACTCATTACACTATCCTGTAATAATTTGTGACCGTGATGAAATAATAGCAATAGCTGGTGAGTCAAAAAAAGATTATTTAAATAAGAGTATTGGTACACAACTGGAAAAGACGATGGAAAATCGTTCACCTGTATTCGAAACAGAACCATCTACAGTGGAAACCATCCAAGGTAAAGATGAGGAACTTGATTCGTATTGCATAAGTCCTATTATTGCAAATGGTGACCCGATTGGCTGTGTCATGATGTTTTCAAAGGAAGGCAAAAAACTTAGTAATGTCGAACAAAAAAGTACCGAAACGGCTTCAAGCTTTTTGGCCAAGCAAATGGAATAATAGTAGCTAAGAACAAAAGCCAGTTAGCAAGTTACTGGTTTTTGTTCTTTTTTACTTGTCCGTTTTTTAAGCAATTGATATAAATTGCGTCACAGAGTAAGGGAAACCGATTCATAGTATTTAGTGTGACTCTCTCACCATGCAGTTGGAATATACTCGCTTTCCGTGGGGTCACCACGAGCCTTCTCAATCGCAAAGAACGCTCATTGCGGGGTCTCTTAGGATCGCTGTCCCACAGGAGTCTCGCATATTCCAACTGCTGGTTTAAATGTCTTAAAATAAATCAGCCAAAACCCAGTGGAGGAAATTCACGAAGACTCCTGCGGGTCACCGGCTAAAACCGGTCACGTCCTGTGACCAACGCCGGTACTAGAACGTCCTGTTCGTCGAAGCAACAGCTGAAAATCCCACAGGAAGCGGTTTTTGCTTACGAGGAAGCTGAAGCGTTACCCTAAGGTGCGCGAAGTGTATTTCCGGAGCGGTGTCATAGCACTCAAGTATTTTTCCACATTGTGTCACAGTTTATATCAACTACTTGTTAAGATCACTGCTTGGAAAAAACAGCAATCTTTTAGAAAACAGCCTTTACTTATTAGTTCTTCTACACCTATTATCGTTTATGAATGAACAAAAGTGGCATTGGTAATGAAAAAATAGCATTTTACAGGTGCCACTTTTCACACGCTAGGTTCGATTGTACTAGTAAGAATGGCAGGATAGCTGGTATGCTATAATGGTTAAAAAATGGTTAGAAAACTTGGCTTATCAGCAAGCCTTAATATAGATAGGCCTTAGTTGTACTTATACAGTAAGAAAGGATTTATACCTTCTTAGCTGCCATAGAAAGGCGTTTTTCATGGACGGGAATGAGACCAATAAATTAGTAAAAGGTGCTTTGCTCCTCACTTTAGCGGGTTTGATTAGTAAGGTGCTGAGTGCCGGCTATCGGATCCCATTGCAGAACCTCACGGGGGATATGGGTTTTTATATCTATCAGCAAGTTTATCCGTTTCTTGGTATAGCATTGGTTTTGTCATTATACGGATTTCCTTCAGCCATATCAAAATTAAACGTGGATATAAAAGCACAAGGAATGGGACCTTCAATTACCCGTTTTTATGTTCCTGTATTCCTGCTGCTTGGTTCCATATGCGGAAGTATTTTTTTATTTATATATTTTAATGCGCACGAAATTGCAGTGTGGGCAGGCGATGCCAATTTAAAAAGGACATATGAATTAGCTGCATTTACGTTCTTACTCGTTCCTTTTACTGCATTGTTCCGAGGTGTGTTTCAGGGAATGAGGCAAATGAAACCCACTGCTATTTCACAAGTAGGCGAACAATTCATTCGTGTACTCCTGATTATTCTGGCAGCAGTATTTATTTATGCTAATTCAAGTGACACATATAGCATTGGACAAGCTGCGGCAATAGCTTCGTTGTTTGGTGCATTAGCTGCAATTCTGATACTTCTATTCTTTTTTATGAAAATGAAGCCATCAGAGAAACTGAAATTTGATATTCCGTGGAATTACTACATACGTACATTATTAATCTTTGGCATGATTGCTGCACTAAATCACATGCTGTTAATAATTATTCAATTCGCCGATACGTTTACGCTTGTTCCTGGTCTTATGGAGTATGGTTTGTCAGATATGGATGCAAGGAAGGCAAAAGGTGTATTCGATCGAGGGCAGCCACTGATACAGCTTGGTACTGTTTTAGGATCTTCATTTGCTTTGGCGTTGATACCAACAATTTCACAAAACAAGCTCAAAAATGACCCTAAAGCATTTCATACATATATTGAAAGTGCTCTAGTTGTTAGTTTTTACTTAGCTGTTGGTGCGACACTTGGGTTAATTATCATTTTTCCAGAAGTAAATATACTTTTATTTCAGAACGGGAGTGGTACGAAAAGTTTACAGATTCTAGTTATATCTATCTTTTTAAGTTCGATTGCAATTACAGCAGCTTCTATTCTTCAAGGATTAGGCTATATTAAACGGACAGCCGGTTTTATACTTGTTGCGTTTTTTATAAAGTGGATTACCAATCAGGCTCTAGTGCCATTGTTTGGAATAATGGGCAGTGCAGTTGCTACAGTGTTCAGCCTGACAATACTTGCTGTCCTTATGCTGTTTGCATTGAAAAGAAAGCTGCCAAACCTGAAGGTAGAGAAGCATATAAATTGGCGAGCGTTTACTATAGCTGCTGCTGGAATGATATTCTATATACTTTTAATAGATTACCTCTTGCCTGGCAGTTCCATTCGGTTTGGTTTACTGCTATATGTATTATTTGTCGTAATAACTGGAGCGCTTCTCTACATTATTTTGCTAGTAAGGTTCAGGGCTTTTACGAAAGAAGAAATATCGATGCTCCCATTAGCACCGATATTGACCCGAATCCATAGAGGGAGGGAAAATTAGTGGGAAATACAATTGAAATTATCGGCCTTGGGTCAGGAGATATTGACCAGCTGCCACTTGGTATTTACAAAAAATTATCGAATGCAAGTACTTCCATTTTTGCACGAACAATCAATCACCCAGTGATAAACGCCTTACAGGGTGAGGGGATAAAATTTACTTCGTTTGATGAAATCTATCAAACAACAGAGCAATTTGATGAAGTATATCGTCGTATTGTGGATTCACTAATGGAGGCGTCATACTATAATTCGGTTATTTACGCAGTTCCTGGTCACCCAATGCTTGCTGAAAAAACCGTTCAACTATTATTGGAACAGAATGTAGTGCCTGTGGACGTTATTGGCGGGCAGAGTTATCTGGACGATTTGTTTACATCACTACGAATTGACCCAATTGACGGGTTTCAATTTGTTGATGGAACAGGGTTTAATCGCAGCCAGTTAAATTACCGGCAGCATATCATTTTTTGTCAGGTCTATGACCAGTTTATCGCGTCAAATGTAAAATTGGAGTTGCTTGAGGATTTGCCTGCAAGTTATCAAGTAACCGTAGTTGAAGCAGCTGGCAGTAACAAGGAAAAAATTACGACAATTCCTTTGGAGGAACTTGATCACGCATTGGAAGTAAATAATTTAACTTCCGTTTATATCCCTCCAGCCCCTGCACATACACTTAACCATACGTTTTCAAGATTGCGGGAAGTAATTGCTGTATTGCGTGGACCTAATGGATGTCCGTGGGATAAAAAACAAACACATGAAACATTACGGGAGTATGCAATTGAGGAAGTATACGAAGTAATTGAAGCAATTGATAATCAGGATGATGAAGGCATTGTGGAAGAATTAGGTGACCTTCTATTGCAAGTATTGCTTCATAGTCAGATCGGCGAGGATGATGGATATTTTACAGTAGATGACGTTATTCGTTCGATTACAGATAAAATGATTCATCGCCATCCACATATTTTTGCTGACAAGACTGTCGAATCTGTTGAGGATGTTTACAAGACATGGGATGCATTAAAGCAGGAAGAAAAAGGAGACTATCGTAAATCGGTGCTAGATGGTATTCCCGCTGGTTTGCCAGCATTAGCAAAAGCATTCAAACTTCAAAAAAAGGCAGCTAAAACAGGGTTTGATTGGGATGATATAAAGGATATATGGAAGAAGCTGCAGGAAGAGCTGGTTGAGGTTGATGAAGCCATTGCAAGCCAGGAAAAATCCGAAATAGAAAAAGAACTTGGCGACGTACTATTTGTACTTGCAAACATATCAAGGTATTATAAGGTAAACCCGGAAATTGCTTTAAACCAAACGAACCAGAAGTTTCATTTCCGATTCTCCTATATTGAGGAACAATTGGAGAGCCAGGGGAAAGACATTTTTCAAACAACCTTAGAGGAAATGGATCATTACTGGAACCAAGCAAAAAGAAGAGAGTGATAGAATTGCGTTTAGACAAATTTTTAAAGGTTACAAGACTAATTAAACGTCGGACAATGGCAAAAGAAGTTGCTGATCAGGGGCGGATTACCATTAATGGTAACAAGGCTAAGGCATCATCAATTGTATCTGTTGGCGATGAATTGGTCATTAAGTTCGGGCAAAAATTGGTAACACTCGAAGTGAACGCCTTAAAAGAAGCAGTGAAAAAAGACGAAGCTGAGATGCTCTATAAAGTAATTAAGGAAGAGAAAGTTAATTAGGATAGTTCTACACTTGTCCTTCTAATCATACAGTAATAATGATAAGGAGGGCGAAATGTATGAATTACTATGAAAAAGATAGTGTTACACGTGTACAGCAGGAACATGTTGTGAAAATTAATAACCGAAAAGAACTGGAGATAACCGGTGTTAAAGAAGTTGATAGTTTTGATAATGAAGAGTTTTTATTAGAAACAGTGTTAGGATACCTGATTGTTCGAGGGCAGAATTTACAATTGAAAAATCTGGATGTTGGGGAAGGTTTAGTCACAATCAAAGGTAAAATATATGAGCTTTCCTATGTGGATGAACATCAGCAGGAGAAAGCTAAAGGATTCTTTAGCAAGCTATTCAAATGACACTTAGCGTTCAATTCCTGACCATGTTTTCTATGGTTTTAGGTGGCTTCTATTTGGGTATAATAAACGATACCTATCGAAGGTTTTCAATCCATTGGAAGCAAAATAAAATTCTCTCTTATTTCATGGAAATAAGTTTCTGGCTAACGCAGACAATGTTACTATACTACCTGTTATTCCGAGTAAATAGTGGAGAGCTTCGTTTTTATGTGTTTATCGCCTGTTTACTCGGTTTTTCAGTCTACCAAGTGACAACTGCAAATGCGTATAAGCAATTATTGGAGCATATAATTCGAATTGGACTGCAGATTTATCAATTTATTGAAAAATTGGTACAAGTACTTTTAATTACACCAATAAAGTTTGTTATTCACTTACTTATAGTAACTTTACTGTTCATTGGAAATGTTCTATTAACCATCATTCGATACACGTTTAGGTTCATCTATGTTCCATTATCCTGGGTATTTCAGAATCTGTTTCGTTTGCTGCCAAAAAATATTCAAAATTATTTACACAAAATTGCAGGGTTTTATAGTACAATGGAGAATATATTAAAAAAATGGATAAAATATATTACGTTTAAGAGGAGGTAGTTGCCTATGCCTGCAAAGAAAAAAACCATAACAAAATTAGATTCAAGCTATGTTGATCAGTATGATGCCTACATAGAAAGACAAAGAAGAAAGAAAAAGCGTCTAATTCGCCGTCTGGCATTATTTGCTGCTGTAGTGATTGTTGTTATTGGAAGCATGGGAACTTACCATTTTAAACAGGTTTCGCTTCAGGAGAAAAAAGAAGAACAATACAATCAAATGGAAGATAAACTAGCTACTTTGAAAAAAGAGGAAGAAAATCTCCGTCAGGAAATTAAATTGCTGAACAACGAAGAGTATGTACTGGAGATAGCTCGAACGAACTATTTCCTATCCAAAGAAGGCGAATTAATTTTTAAAATCCCTGATGAAGAGCCCTCTTATTGACACACTTTTACAAGCTTAGCTATAATATATAAGAACTATATTTTTTACACTTTTAAGGAGGAGCATTTTTTTTATGTCAATCGAAGTAGGCAGCAAGCTGCAGGGAAAGGTAACCGGTATAACTAATTTTGGGGCCTTTGTTGAACTTGGTGAAGGGAAAACTGGCTTAGTCCACATTAGTGAGGTTGCCGACAACTATGTTAAAGACATTAATGAACACCTTACTGTTGGTGATGAGGTAACGGTGAAGGTTATTAATGTTGAAAAGGATGGTAAGATTGGTTTATCCATTAAGAAAGCAAAGGATAAACCAGTGCGCCCAAAAAATAATCGGGATCGCGGTGAAAATTTTGAGTCTAAAATGAATAAATTTCTTAAGGATTCAGAAGACCGTTTAGCCTCTTTGAAAAAGCACACAGAATCCAAACGTGGAGGTCGAGGTGCTAAAAGAGGATAGCAGCTGCTGTCTATGATAATGCTCTATGATATAAATTAACTGAACAGGAATCGCTTGCAGAAGCGGTTCCTGTTTTTTTTGGCAGATAAGAGGGCATTAATACTTAGTTGACTTAACTTTCGCATCTATAGAATAAGCTCAAACAGCTATCTTAATAATCTCAGACCATTTTTAATTGTTGCCTTGACAACATTGATAAAAGTTTGTACACATAAAAATATAAAATGCGAAGTAACACGGAAAAATAGTTGAGTGCTATAACACCGCTTCGGAAATACATTCCGCGCACCTTAGGGCAACGCTTAAGCTTCCTCGGAAGCAAAAATCGCTTCCTGCGGGATCTTCAGCTGTTGCTGTTCCCGCTGGAGTCACCGCCCTCCGCTCACCCGGACTAGTGTAGTGATGTCACACATTTATTCTATAGCGATTCCTACTCCAGTCAATAGCGTAGGAAATACACGGAGACTCCTGTGGGAGCTGAGGCCTAGATGAGACTACGCAGCGACGTAGGAGCAAGGAGGCTCATCAGCCGCCCACGGAAAGCGAAGTGTATTTCCGAAGCGGTATATAGCACTAAAACCTTATAAAAAGTACTTCGCATTTTATATCAAATACGTACCGTTGAACCAAAGTCAACTCAAGTAGTGTATCTTCAACCTTGCTTATTCCTTCAAGGTTTTTGCGTTCAATTTATGTTGCGAAAGTTGAAAGAGTTAATACAAGCTTCTTTTTAAGATTCATTGCCTGAAAATGCTACAATATTTACGAAACGAGCCTAACAAAAAAAGACCTGCAGATAGGTGTTTTAAACACTTCTGCAGGTCTTCTTTATGAAGGATAGCGGCGGAGGGGATCGAACCCACGACCTCACGGGTATGAACCGTACGCTCTCGCCAGCTGAGCTACGCCGCCAAAAATAATCACAAGTGATATATTACAACAGGCAGACATATGTGTCAATGAGTAATTTTGGAAAAATAGAGGAGTTTGTCGTATTTTACTAGAAAAAAATTAAGTAAATATGATAGTAGATTACCTAGCCGTGCGGTGCTAGGAAATTCATAATAGCTGGCGGCTGCGTGCTGCAAGAAACGGGGGATTTTTAACTTCTAAAACGCTTAATAGCCGACACAAAATCCTTTATTTTACATATATCATGGTCGATCGAGGGGATTTGTGCCAAATAAGTCTCTGTTGTCCAAGCCAAATATAGCATGCGATTAGTGTGTAAATACATACTTTCCTACTGCGAAGTACAGCTAAGGTTTGGTGATAAGCCAGGTTTTCTAATTTTAGACAATAGTAAACAGAATACGGAAGCTTATGTAGAATACCACTTGTCCATATAGAATACAGTCGAACGATTTTTTAAACTTGCTCTCTTATTTTGACAAAAAAACAATGCATATTGTGATTTAATGTTTGAAAGAGGGAGTGGTATTCTATGATGGATTCAATTCCAAGGTTGGAATCCGATCCAATCGGCGTAAACAAAAACTTGTTGCAACGATTTCGTAAGTGGATGTCATTGCAGGCAACATCATTATTATTCGAAAAAGGATGGCTGTTCTATATAGTAGGTTTTTTATTGGGACGAGCTATCATATTGTCAGTTGTCTCACCATTTGCTGTTGCGTTTTTGGCAACCATTTGGTTTATACATAAGGACAAGGCTGCGAAAGTAATGCTTGCAGTCCTGGCTGGTTCGTTAAGCTTTTCGCTTGTTCATGGTGTTTTTATAGCGCTTGCAATGATTGTTTTTGTCTTTTTGGCTGGAATCTTTAAACATGCCAAAAAGCAGCAACTGTACATTCCATTATTTGTATTTTTCTCAACAGTAGCACCAAGGCTTTTTATTTACTCGGTCACAGGTCAGCTTTCATCGTATGAATGGATGCTCTTAGTTGTTGAGGGAGTGCTGGGAACTGTCCTTGTATTAATCTTTATGCAGAGTATCCCATTATTATCACCAAATAGGTATAAACCTTCATTAAAAAATGAAGAGATTGTTTGTATGATTATTTTGCTTGCATCTATCCTAACAGGTACAATCGGCTGGGAATTTTATGACGCCTCTGTTGAGCAGGTATTGTCCCGTTACTTCGTATTAATACTTGCATTTGTTGGTGGTGCGGCAATTGGATCAACAGTAGGCGTTGTAGCAGGACTTATCCTATCATTGGCAAATGTTGCAAACCTCTATCAAATGAGTTTGCTTGCCTTTTCAGGGTTGCTAGGGGGCTTATTAAAAGAGGGGAATAAGATAGGGGTTAGTATTGGCCTCTTAGTAGGGACATTTCTGGTTGGAATTTATGTAGATGCAGGAACAATCGTACCTTCGCTTATTGAGACCTCCGTTGCTATTTTATTCTTTATATTGACACCGGCAAGCTGGTTTAAAAAATTATCACGTTATATTCCGGGTACAGAAGAACATACCAATGAGCAAGAGCAATACTTGCAAAAGGTCCGGAATGTAACCGCCAAACGAGTTGAGCAATTTTCCGATGTATTTGAAGCGCTCTCGAAAAGTTTTTCCTCGTCAGAAGAATTTAATGAAGAGGATATACAGGACAGGCGTGAGACAGATTACTTTTTAAGTCAGGTTACCGAGAAAACGTGCCAGACCTGCTTTATGAAAGATCGTTGCTGGGAGCAGCAGTTTGATAAGACCTATTCCTTAATGGAGAATCTAAAGGATGATCTTGTAGAAGGTAAAGAACCGAGTCATAAATCAATTCGTGAATTTGAGAACCATTGTGTAAAGTCAAAAAGGGTCATTGACGTCATGAAAGAGGAGATTTCATCATTTGAAGCAAATAAAAAATTGAAGAAACAGGTATTTGAAAGCAAGCGTTTTGTTGCTGACCAATTAAAAGGCGTTTCGGAAGTTATGGAGGATTTTGCTAACGAGATCCTCAAAGAACGCCAGCACCATGAGAAACAGGAAATGCAAATCATCCATACACTTAAACATATGGGTATTGATTTGGAGAAACTTGATATTTATCAATTGGATAAAGGTAATGTAGATATTGAGATGACTTTATCTTTTTATGATTATCATGGTGAAGGTGCCAAGATAATTGCCCCCGTATTGTCCGATATTTTAAATGAAATGATCATTGTTAAGCAGGAAGAGGTTTCGCCATTTCCGAATGGATATTGTTATCTGGCATTTGGATCTGCCAAAGAATACGTAATTGATACTGGTATTGCCAATGCGGCAAAAGGTGGAGGTCTTATTTCGGGAGACAGCTACACAACCATCGAACTTGGTGCAGGTAAATATGCAATGGCTATTAGCGATGGTATGGGTAACGGACAACGTGCAAGTGAAGAAAGTAAAGAAACATTACGGCTTCTTCAGCAGATTTTACAGACAGGAATTCCGGAAAAAGTTGCGATTAAATCGATTAACTCAATCCTCGCACTGCGAACGACTGATGAAATGTTTGCAACATTAGATTTGGCTGTTATTAATATGCATAACGCATTTGTTCGTTTTTTAAAAATCGGTTCTACTCCAAGTTTTATCAAACGCGGGGATGAAATGATCAAGGTGGAAGCAAGTAATCTGCCAATGGGAATTATACAGGAATTTGACGTTGATATCGTTGGCGAGCAATTGAAATCAGAAGACATTTTAATTATGATGAGCGACGGTATATTTGATGGACCAAAACATATTGAAAATACGGATGTTTGGCTGAAGCGGAAAATTCGTGAAATGAAGACAGATGATCCTCAGGAAATAGCCGATTTACTGCTTGAGGAGGTTGTTCGAACACGATCAGGGGCTATTGAAGATGATATGACAGTGGTTGCTGCCAAAATCGTTAAAAACACACCACAATGGGCTTCAATACCAACGTACACCGAAAAAGCGCAATAACGATTGCTAAAAGACTGGTATTCTATTGGAGTACCAGTCTTTTAGCAGTTAAGAAGGTAGCATAGCTGCCGAATGCACAGCCACCATCCATCATGAAAATGAATTTGTAATCAAATTAGAGAGGTAACTTCATATGGCAGATTTGAGGTTTTGCGGACACCAGAGCCCCTATTTGGCAGAAATCCATGTAAATGATGATGTTTGCGGACACCAGGGACCTTATTTAGTACAAATGCCTTTTATTTACCATGATACTTGTATAATAAGGGCTTCTGTGTCCGGATAACTTAAAGAAGGTCACTTTTATACAGAAATAGCGTCCCCTGTGTCCGCTTGTTAAGAATTTTATAAAAGTTAAAGAACCTCCCGTGCCGCTAAAAACATGCAGCCACTGCCTTTTATTAAAGTGAATTTGTAATAAACTAGTGAGGTATTTCATACAAAGGTAGCATGATTACAGAGTGCATTGCAACGTGAAACACAAGTACAAGTATGTATTGTGAATCCTCGTTCCGCTAATAGCAAAAAATCAACGAAATATAAGGTTGAAAAGACAAATAACGGGATGAGGATCCGCCAGATTTGCAGTATCCCAATTTCAAGGAGCAAACGTATATTTCTAGATGATGTTGGCGATGATGGTAGTGGAAAAGCTGGGAGGTATCTTAAGTGAAAAAAGGAACATTAAAACAGATTCTATTGATTACGGATGGTTGCTCCAACAAGGGTGAGGATCCTGCTGCAACGGCAGCATTAGCACATCAGCAAGGTATGACGGTAAATGTTATTGGTATTTTAGATGATGATCAGACAGAGCAGCCAGAGGGACTAGAGGAAGTGGAAGATATTGCGCTCTCTGGTGGCGGTGTTAGTCAACTTGTTTATAAACAGTCGCTATCACAGACTGTACAAATGGTTACAAAGCAAGCGATGACACAAACTTTGCAAGGCTTTGTTAATCAGGAGTTGAAGCAAATTTTAGGCCCCAATCAAAACCTTGAGGATATTGAACCGGAAAAACGCGGAGAGATTATGGAAGTTGTGGAGGATATGGGTGAAACGTGTGATTTAGAGGTTCTAGTTTTAGTTGATACAAGTGCAAGTATGCATGATAAGCTTCCGACAGTAAAAGAGGCCCTAATTGACCTTTCGATAAGCTTGAATGCTCGAATTGGAAGAAACCGATTCTGTATCTTCAGTTTTCCGGGCAAACGAAAAGATATTCAAAAAGTATTCGACTGGTCGCCAAAGCTTGATTCAATATCAACAGTATTTCCAAAGCTGAGCAGCGGAGGGATTACCCCAACGGGCCCTGCTATACGTGAAGCGATGTATCAGTTTGGAAAGAAAGGCTTGCTAAGGAGCTTGAGGGATGAAGATGAACCAGGCATGGAAGAAGCATGAAGTTGATATAAAGCCAGGAACAATAATTAGTGGGAAATGGCATAAGTATCGTTATATAGTTAAAAAGAAACTTGGCCACGGTGCAGTTGGGTCTGTTTATCTTTGTGATTTGAATGGTAAGCAAGTGGCTTTGAAAATAAGTGATAAAAGTACATCAATGACGATGGAAGTGAATGTGTTAAAGTCGTTAAAGAAGGTCCAAGGAAGCCATCTTGGGCCTTGTTTATTGGATGTGGATGATTGGGAAATCACACGAAATACAAAGTACTCTTTTTACGTGATGGAATACTTACATGGAGAAACTATGTCAAGTTTTATTAGTCGTAACGGGGATGAGTGGATTGGCGTATTTATGCTGCAATTACTGGATGATTTAGAGCGTCTTCACCAGGCTGGGTGGGTGTTTGGTGATTTTAAAACGGAGAATCTTATTGTTCTTTCTTCTCCACCTAAGGTTCGCTGGATTGATGTCGGCGGTACAACCCAAATCGGCAGGGCGATTAAGGAATATACTGAATTTTATGATCGGGGATACTGGGGTTTGGGTTCAAGACGTGCGGAACCAAGCTATGATTTATTTGCTTTTGTTATGGTATTTTTAACTATATACTATCCCAAAAGGTTTGATAGGGGTCCGCAGCCAAAAGCAACACTTTTTAAAAGGTTGGATGATGTAAAGCAGTTACGTATGTATCGCAATAATCTTAAAGACGCGCTACTTGGCAAATACAGGACTAGCGGACAGATGAAGAATGAAATAGCCAAAACACTTCAAGCTATCAGGGCCTCCAGAAAGTCACGAAGAAGAACGGGTAAATCAGTATCCAAAGGTGCGCCGTTTGTCGAAACAGGTGGTATTTTTCTAATAGCATTATTTTATTACCTTTCATCATTACTATTACCTTGATATCCGTTTTCTTGCTCTTTGTCAGGGAGCATTTTTATGGTAGGATGGAAGGGATGTTAGATTAGTTTTTACATGGAGATGGGCAAGCAATGATTAGTAAGGTAAGTTCATTTATTAGAAAAAAACAATTGCTAACAGAAAATTCAACCGTTCTGCTTGGTGTTTCTGGCGGCCCGGATTCGATGGCACTTCTGCATTATTTTCGGTCTATCCGGGAAAAATGGAATTTGAAGCTTATTGTATTGTCTGTCGACCATCAGTTAAGAGGCAATGAATCGAGCGATGACCTTGATTTTGTAAAACATATTTGTGAAAAATGGGACGTACAATTTATTGGAACCTCTTTGGACGTTCCTACGTATAAACAAGAGAAGCAGGTTGGAACCCAAGTTGCCGCCAGAGAAATGCGTTATGCGTTTTTTGCGAAACAAATGAGTAAGTTTAATGCCGATTACCTGGCCCTGGGGCACCATGGTGATGATCAGGTAGAGACGATGCTGATGGGTTTAGTACGTTCAGCCACTACCAAGTCATTGGCGGGTATTCCATTGCACCGGTCATTTGTGACTGGTAAGATTATTCGTCCGTTCTTGTGTGTTACAAAAGATGAAGTTGAAGATTACTGTATTGAGAATGGAATTAACCCACGAAGAGATCCGTCTAACGAACAAACAACCTATACCAGAAATTATTTCAGAAAAGAATTGCTGCCACTACTAAAAGAGAAAAACAGTAATATACATAAAACAAGCCAGCACCTAAGTCAGTCACTTCAAGAGGATGAACAATTTCTGACAGAAAAAGCCACCGAACTGGTCAATGACCTTGTTGTGTTTACAGATTCAGATAAAGAAGCATGCTTTCAGATTGACTCATTCAAATCAAGTCCACGTTCTTTACAAAGGAGAGCCTTTCATCTAATATTAAACTATCTATATAAAGAATTGCCTAAAAATTTATCGTATGTGCACGAAGAACAGTTTTTTGCATTGCTGGAAAGTAGTAGTGGAAATGTCCAAATTGATTTCCCAGGCAATTTAAAGCTTAGAAAAACCTATCATCAAGTCTGTTTTTGCTTCACGATTGAAAAATCCTGCCTTGTTTCGTATCACAAAACTGTAACAATTCCGGGTGAGGTAATATTACCCAATGGCGTAACAGTTGCTGCTAATTATACAGATTGTCCCGATTGGAGCAGTGACACAGAATACATATGTAATAAAGACAGTGTTGCATTGCCCTTACATATAAGGACACGTCAAAATGGCGATCGAATGAGCTGGAGAGGGTTAGAAGGAAGTAAAAAGGTTAAAGATATTTTTATTGATGCTAAAATCCCATTGGGCAAAAGAGATATGTGGCCAGTGTTAACTGATGATAATGGGGAAATATTATGGTTAATGGGTTTAAAAAAAGGACAACCACGACAACAGCTGCAAACGAAAGAAGGCACATATATTCAATTGAAATACGAAGAAGGTAACGTGTAGGAGGGGCAACATGCATAACGATATTGAAAAAATATTGATTACAGAAGAAGAGATTGCAGCGAAATGTGCAGAACTTGGTAAACAGCTTACTGAAGAATACGATGGCAAGTTTCCATTGGCGATTGGCGTTCTAAAAGGTGCTATGCCATTTATGTCTGATATTCTGCGCCGTACAGAAACACACCTGGAAATGGATTTTATGGATGTATCAAGTTATGGTGGCAAAATGCGTTCATCCGGCGAGGTGAAAATTGAAAAAGACTTAAATACAAAGGTTGAAGGCCGGGATTTATTAATTATAGAGGATATTATCGATAGCGGGCTCACACTAAGTTATTTAGTCGATCTATTTAAATATCGTAAAGCTAAATCAATCAAAATTGTCACGTTACTTGATAAGCCTTCTGGTCGAACCGCACATATTAAGGCTGATATGATTGGATTTGAGGTTCCCAATGAGTTTGTAGTAGGCTATGGACTGGATTATGAAGAGAAGTATCGTAACTTACCGTATATTGGGGTGTTAAAACCGAAAATATATGGAGGAGAAGAATCATAAAAATATTGCCAGGAACATAGGCATATATTCTTCACAAAAATGTAATAAATTCCGCATAGGCAACACTATACGGAATAAGGATCAAGCAGGTTGAAATTAATAATAAACAGCAAGTGGAATTAGTTGTATTAGCACTTTTTCCTATGGTAATATTGTTTGTAGTTTTTCCCGCTTGGGAGGAGGTAAGTAATGAATCGGATATTTCGTAATGTGATCTTTTATTTACTCATATTCCTAGTCGTTATAGGTATAATAGGGGTATTTAATGGACCAAACGATGAAGCAAAAGAATATAATGTTCAAGAATTTACAGATGCTTTAAATAGTGGTGAAATCGAAGAAATGACGATGCAGCCATCAAATGGAATAATGCGTATTACCGGTGAACTGAGTGAAGGGGAACAGTTTGTCGCACAAATTCCAGATAATACGGAGATTGTCTCAACTATTACACAGCAAGCCACTGAACAAAGTGTACTTAATGTGAAAGAAGAGGAACAGCCAAGTGGTTGGGTAACCTTTCTGACGACAATGATTCCATTTCTTATATTAGGATTATTTTTCTTCTTTATTCTAAGCCAGGCTCAAGGTGGCGGCGGTGGCCGTGTCATGAACATGGGTAAGAGTAAAGCGAAAATGTATACCGAAGATAAGAAGAAAGTTCGCTTTAAAGACGTTGCTGGTGCAGATGAAGAAAAGCAAGAACTTGTTGAAGTTGTTGACTTTTTGAAGGATCCGCGTAAATTTACAGCAGTCGGCGCACGTATTCCTAAAGGGGTACTATTAGTAGGGCCACCAGGAACAGGTAAAACATTACTTGCTCGTGCAGTTGCAGGCGAAGCAGGAACACCATTCTTCTCAATCAGTGGTTCTGATTTCGTTGAGATGTTTGTAGGTGTAGGTGCTTCACGTGTACGTGACTTGTTTGAAAATGCAAAGAAAAATGCACCATGTATTATATTTATTGATGAAATTGACGCAGTTGGACGTCAACGTGGTGCAGGTCTTGGTGGTGGGCACGATGAACGTGAACAAACATTGAACCAGTTACTCGTTGAAATGGATGGTTTTGGAGCAAATGAAGGAATTATTATGATTGCTGCAACAAACCGACCAGACATTCTCGACCCGGCACTGCTTCGTCCAGGACGTTTTGACCGTCAAATTACGGTAGACCGTCCAGATGTTAAAGGCCGTGAAGAAGTACTTGAGGTCCACGCTAAAGATAAACCAATGGACAGCACAGTGGAGCTTAAAACAATTGCAATGCGTACACCAGGATTTTCTGGTGCTGATTTGGAAAATCTATTAAATGAAGCGGCATTAGTGGCAGCACGTCATGATCAAACTAAAATTGACATGTTAGCTGTTGATGAAGCTATCGACCGCGTCATTGCTGGTCCAGCTAAGAAAAGCAGAGTTATTTCACCTAAAGAGCGAAACATTGTTGCATACCACGAGAGTGGGCACACAATTATCGGTATGGTGTTAGATGATGCAGACTTAGTGCATAAAGTTACGATCGTACCGCGTGGGCAAGCTGGCGGATATGCCGTTATGCTGCCAAAAGAAGATCGTTACTTTATGACGAAACCGGAGTTATTTGATAAGATCACCGGCCTCTTAGGTGGTCGTGTGTCAGAAGAGATTATCTTTGGTGAGGTAAGTACTGGTGCATCAAATGACTTCCAGCGTGCAACAGCTATTGCTCGTAAAATGATTACTGAATATGGCATGAGCGATAAAATTGGTCCGATTCAGTTCACAAGTGGCGGTGGTGAGGTATTCCTAGGCCGTGATATCCAAAATGATCAGAACTATAGTGATGCTATCGCACATGAAATCGACCAGGAAATGCAAAACTTCATCAATTATTGCTATGATCGTGCAAAAACAATTCTAACTGAAAATAAAGATAAGCTTGAGCTAGTTGCTAAAACACTACTGGATGTAGAAACCCTGGATGCCAAGCAAATTAAGGGACTATTTGAAGATGGTGTACTTCCTGAACCTGAAGAGGACAGCAACATAACTAAGACAGAGGAAGTTAAAGAAGCTGACCAAGTAAGTGGTTCAGAAGAAGATAGTGATTTGAAAGTGAATATCCAATCCAAAAAGGATGACGATGTATCACCAGATAACTATGAAGATGCTAAACAAAAAGCAGAAGAGAAAAGAGAAGAAGAACTCGAAAAACAAGAAGATGAAAATGATACAGATACTTCTTCGAAAGATAAAAAAGAATAAGTAATCAAGCATATGTGGCTGGGACATGAGTGTTTTAGTCTAAGTAAAATCCGAACTATGATTCAAATTCTTGAGAGAGAATTCGAATCAGTTCGGATTTATTTTTGTTGCTTATTCGATATAAACTTTTAAAAAAGTTTGAGTGTTATGACACCGCTTCGGAAATACACTACGCTTTCCGTGGGCGGCTGATGAGCCTCCTTGCTCCTACGTCGCTGCGTAGTCTCATCTAGGCCTCAGCTCCCACAGGAGTCTCCGTGTATTTCCTCCGCTGGATTGTGTATTACAATCCTAAAAATAAACAAATGTTATTGTGATGGGTAAAAAAACCTTTTTAATCATTAAAATTAGCAACTCCAAGAAACGCGCAGTTCTTTATAAATCCAACTGCAGGGTAATACTCACTTTTACCGACCCGGATACCAAGGCGGCATCTGCTCTATTGGCGTTTTTACAGTTTCTTCTTAGTCACAGACATCCTCGTGACGCTAAGAGCGCTTCTCCCGGGGTCTTTAGGCACGTACTGTGTTCCTATGGCTAAGAAGCAATATTACAATAAGCATTGATTAATTTACAGGGTGAAGTGATCAAAACCTAGCGCAGGAAATACACAAAGACTCCTGCGGGAAAAGCAACAGCTGAAGATCCCGCAGGAAGCGGCTTTTGCTTCCGAGGAAGCTGAAGCGTTGCCCGCGGAAAGCGATGTGTATTTCCGAAGCGGCCTCATAGCACTTAAATTTTTTCTACACTACATCGCATTTTATATCAAGTACATATTAGATCCAGCCATTGAAGATGGACGTTCTAAACAATCTATCCTTTTATTATTTGTCTTTAAAGTAAAAATTTTTAGTTATACCTCAGCCTCGCTTTTTTTTGCGTAATAAACCCATGAGACTGAATAACCGCTCAGAATACTGAATTAGGTTAATTGCTCACGACTTATGTATTAAACATTGTTCGTCGTCTTTTTTATGCATTAGAGAATTATGGTATATTAATAAGATAGAAAATAACTGCAGGCGGGAAGGTTTGGTTGGAGATGCTTTTTGTACTCGACGTAGGTAATACAAATACTGTTTTGGGTGTATTTCAGAATGATAAATTGATCCATGAGTGGCGTATCAAAACGGATCGATATAAGACGGAAGATGAGTTTGGTATGCTTATTAAATCCTTACTGGAACATGAAAGTATTTCGTTAACTGATATTGATGGCGTTATCGTTTCTTCTGTTGTACCGCCAATTATGTTCGCGCTGGAGAAAATGTGTACAAAGTATTTTGAGCTGCAGCCATTAGTGATTGGGAAAGAAAAGGTACACACATTTTTAGATATGGCCTATCCGAACCCAAAAGAAATTGGAGCAGACCGAATTGTTAATGCAGTAGGTGCAATCGAAGAATATGGTTCACCATTAGTAATTATCGATTTTGGTACAGCAACAACCTATTGTTATATAAATGAAAGTAAAGCATATCAGGGTGGTCTGATTGCACCAGGTATACATATATCCATGGAGGCTCTGTATAGTAAGGCGTCGAAGCTCCCTAAAATCGAAATTCAGGCTCCGACTAATGTGGTCGGAAGCTCAACTGTTGAAGCAATGCAGTCAGGTGTTTTTTATGGATATGTTTCGCAGGTTGATGGCATAGTAAATCGTATGAAGCAGGAGAATTCAGCGGAACCAAAGGTGATTGCTACCGGGGGACTAGCTGCCTTGATTTCGGATGCATCTGAGACAATCGACCACGTTGATAAGCATCTGACTTTAAAAGGTTTGTATTTAATTTATAAACGAAATATTCAAAAGGGAAATTCCTAAAAGGAGACTGAACACAACATGAAGGATTATTTGGTAAAAGCAACAACTTATAATGGAATGGTACGAGCGTATGCTGCAACTTCAACCAATACGGTGGAAGAAGCGCGCAGACGACAGGATACATGGGCTACCGCATCCGCAGCACTCGGGCGCACCATTACTGTTACTGCAATGATGGGAGCAATGCTGAAAGGTGAAGATTCAATTACGGTAAAGGTCGAAGGAGATGGCCCGCTTGGGGTCATGGTTGCTGATGGTAGCGCGAATGGATATGTTCGCGGATATGTCACAAATCCCCATGTTGATTTCGATCTAAATGAACAAGGTAAACTGGATGTTGCGCGTGCCGTTGGAAAACAGGGAAACTTGAGTGTCGTAAAAGATTTAGGGTTAAAGGAAAACTTCACCGGCCAAGTCCCGATCACTTCTGGTGAAATTAGCGAAGACTTCACTTATTATTTCGCAAACTCTGAGCAAGTACCTTCTGCAGTGGGGGGTGGCGTGTTAGTTAATCCAGACCACACCATATTAGCCTCTGGCGGTTTCATCATTCAAGTAATGCCAGGAGCTGATGAAGAAATGATTACCCGCCTTGAGGAAAAAATACAGTCATTTCCAGCAATATCGAAGCTGATTAGGGAAGGAAATTCTCCAGAGCAGATTTTGGAGCGTCTTTTTGGTGATCAGGAAGTTAAGGTTCATGAACAGCTGCCAATTTCTTTTCAATGCAAGTGTTCAAAGGATCGTGTAGAGCAGGCGGTTATTGGACTAGGAAGTGAAGAGATTCAACACATGATCGATGAAGATAAAGGTGCAGAGGCGACATGTCATTTCTGTAATGAGGTTTATCATTTTTCAGAGCAAGAGTTAGAGACACTTAAACAATCAACTAAGATATAGTTGAAAGGAGCTACCGATGAAGAAGAAATTTTTACTGGCAGTAATAGTGGTGCTGCTCATCACAAATATTGCTACATTGCTTTTTTGGAATGATGATGAGAAAGTAGCCCTCGACAATAACGATACAGAAATAGACCAGAATAAACCTGTTGCTACTGTTGATGGTAAGGAGTTTTCTTATGAGCAATGGATGAAATCTTTGCGGGAAAACTTTGGGAAAGAACAACTCAAGGGAATGGTTGATCAAGCAGTAGTGAAACAGCTGGCTAATAAAAATAATATTGAGATAAATGATAAAGTCGTTGCCAGAGAAATAGCTATGCTTACATCAATGCAAAGTCCCATGTCTGAACAGGAAACAAAAAAGAAAGTAGATGAGTGGCGCGAAGATATTTTATATCGGTATCAGCTAGGTGCACTTTTAACAGCTGACATATCTATACAGGAAGAGGAAATTAGAACTCATTATGAGGAATACGGTGATCAATACAATTTTCAGGCTTCACTGCAGCTTTCACATATAATAGTGCCGGATTTTGAGACAGCAGAAAAGGTTGAAAAGGAACTGGATAATGGTGCGTCATTTGACTTGCTTGCCCAGGAGTATTCAACAGATGAAGATACCAAAAAAGGTGGGGGCTATTTAGGCCTTTTTGTGAATGAAAGCCAGTTTTTGCCTGGGGGCTATCTAGAAACTGCATCTCAAATGGATGAACGGACATATAGTGAACCTTTTCAGAGTGATAATGGTGTTGCAATTATTTACCTGCATCAAAAATTGCCTTCTATCACATTTGGCTATGAAGAAATCAAACCGTATATAAAGCGTGAACTTGCTTTAGGTAAATCAAATCAAACACTGACTGCTGATCCGCTGTGGGATAAATTAGACATTGATTGGGTGTTTGAGGAATAAACTAAAACAGATGTAGGTATTTTAGCCGTTAAGAAAGTATAAATACTTTCTTACTGCATAAGTGCAACTAAGGCAATCGCCATTAAGGCTTAACAAATGCCAAGTTTTCTAACCAATTTCATTGCTTTTCAGTTGACATTTTTATGTTTTATACGTAAATTATAATTAAATCCTACAAAAATACTAGGAATTAGGAGGAATTGTAATGAGAGTAGCAGACAACATAACTGGTTTAATTGGTGAAACCCCGATTGTAAAATTGAATCGCACCGTAGATGATAATAGTGCAGATGTATATTTGAAATTGGAATTTATGAATCCTGGAAGCTCTGTGAAAGACCGTATTGCTCTATCAATGGTTGAAGCAGCAGAAAAAGAAGGCGTTTTAAAAGAAGGAGACACAATCATTGAGCCAACAAGTGGTAACACAGGAATTGGTTTAGCAATGGTTGCTGCTGCAAAAGGATATAAATCAGTGCTTGTAATGCCTGATACGATGAGTAAAGAACGTCGTAATCTTTTAAGGGCTTATGGGGCGGAACTAGTTTTAACACCTGGAGCAGATGGTATGAAAGGTGCTATTAAAAAGGCTGAAGAATTAAAAGACACAAATGGCTATTTCATGCCTCAGCAATTTAATAATGAAGCTAATACAGAGGTCCACGCACGGACGACTGGTAAAGAAATCGTAAGCCAAATGAGTGATGGTTTGGATGCGTTTGTATCTGGTATTGGTACAGGTGGTACGATAACAGGTGCCGGTAAAGTATTGAAAGAAAACTTTGATGATGTAAAAATTTATGCAGTGGAACCAGAAGATTCAGCAATATTATCTGGTGGATCTCCAGGACCACACAAAATTCAAGGTCTTGGCGCTGGCTTTGTACCTAAAATTTTAAATACAGAAATCTATGATGAAGTTGTACAAATTTCGAACGATGAGGCCTTTGCTACATCACGAGAAGTTGCAAAACGTGAAGGTATCTTAGGTGGAATCTCAGCAGGAGCCGCAGTTGCAGCAGCGAAGAAAGTTGCTAAACAACTAGGTAAAGGCAAAAAAGTACTTGCGGTAATCCCTGATAACGGTGAACGTTACTTATCGACACCATTGTATCAATACGATACTGAAAATGAATAGTACTGCATTAGTACAACTAGGCTTGGTGATAAGCCGGGCCTACTAAAAGAGAGGGTTAGCATCCGCAAATTGGTGCTAGCTCTTTTTTAGTATGCAGGAAACGAAGTATGGCTGCCAACTGCGTATCCATCATCTATCATGAAAATAATTTGGTAATAGCTAGAGGAGTATTTCAAACAAAAGTATAAAATTAAAGCCTTATTATGTCTTCGGATTGAACAAATTATTTCCAAGCTAAAGCACTCAGCCACTAGCAAGTTTCACGGTCCTTATTACAATAATTCAACAAAAAACGGATGCTTGCGATTTTGTTCTGCTATGATACGATAGTAACCGAAATAATCATGTGAAAGAAGGTTGTACTTTGAATTTAATAACGGACTTGAAGACATATGATTTAAGTAATCGTACACATATTATGGGGATACTGAATGTAACTCCGGATTCCTTCTCGGATGGTGGGAGCTATACTTCCATTGACCGGGCTGTCGAACAAGCAGTAGCAATGGAGAAACAAGGAGCCGATATTATTGATATTGGCGGTGAATCCACACGTCCGAACCATGACCCGGTATCAGCCGACGAAGAAATAAATCGTGTCGTGCCGATCATTCGAAAGGTTAAGGAAGCGGTAAAAATTCCATTATCTATTGATACATATAAGGCGGAAACAGCAAGAAAGGCTGTTAAGGCAGGTGCAGATATCATTAACGATGTCTGGGGGGCTAAAATAGAACCTGAAATAGCTGAAGTTGCAGCAGAGTTTAATGTCCCCATAATTCTGATGCATAATAGAACAAACAAGGATTATACATCGATTATTGATGATATGAAAAAGGATCTACAAGAGAGCATTGACATTGCTTTAAAAGCTGGCGTAACAAAAGAAAATATTATTCTCGATCCGGGAGTTGGATTTGCAAAAACAGCAGCAGATAATCTGGTTGTTATGAACAATCTCGAGAAATTTGCTGATTTAGGATACCCGGTATTGCTGGGGACATCGCGTAAGACGTTTATTGGTAACATTTTGGATGTACCTCCCGAAGAACGTGATAATGGTACAGGAGCAACAACGTGCCTTGGCATTACTAAAGGTACCCAGATCATCCGAGTTCACAATGTGAAATTGCATGTTGAGCTTGCTAAAATGATGGATGCGATGCTTGGAAAGAGAGGGGCGGAAACATTTGGATAAGATTTTAATAAATCAGATGGCTTTCTATGGCTATCATGGCCTTTTTCCAGAAGAAAATAAACTTGGTCAACGTTTTTATGTAGATATACAACTAATGCTTGACCTGAAAAATTCAAGCAAATCCGATGATATGAATGATTCCATTAACTATGGAGACGTATTTGAACTTATAAAAGGTATTATGGAGGGTAAGCCTAAAAATTTGATTGAAGCTGTTGCTGAAGATATTTCCGATGCGCTATTTCAAGCATTTGATTTACTTAGTGCGTGTACGGTGAAAGTTATCAAGCCCGACCCTCCTATACCAGGTCATTATCAATCGGTAGCAGTGGAAATCACCCGGGAGCGAACAGAATGAAAACTGCATACCTTGCCTTAGGGACAAACATCGAACCCAGAGAAGAACATCTAACATCAGCGCTAGAGAAGCTGAAAGAAAACAATAGAATTTTCATTAAGCAGCATTCATCTATATACGAAACGGCACCAGTTGGCTATACGGATCAAGCTGATTTTTTAAATATGGTAATCGAAGTAGAGACATCCATGTCACCAATCGACCTATTATATGTTTGTCAAAATATTGAACAGCAACTAGGGAGAAAAAAGGTGATTCGCTTTGGTCCTAGAACAATTGACCTTGACATTCTAGCCTATAATCAAGAAAATAGAAAAACAGACGTTTTAACAATTCCGCACCCAAGAATGCATGAACGTGCATTTGTACTTATTCCGTTACACGAGATAGCACCTGATTTGTTATTGTACAAGCGTGATAAGACAGTATCGAATTACCTAAATGAACTATCCGACAGCGATATAAAGGATGTTACGAGATGGACATACAAAGACTCGGCAGAAGAATAAAGGCGTTTCGTAAATTAAAAGGGTACACACAAGTAGAATTAGCTGCTAAATTAGATCTTCCAATCATTACACTGGGCAGTGTCGAGCGAGGTAAGCAAGAGCCTTCAGAGGAATTATTGGGCCAAATAGCTGACACATTAGCTGTAACAAAAAAGGAATTAACTGTAGCGGATGAGGCTGCTAAGGAGGAATAGTCCTTTTTTAGCAAATAAGAAAGTATAATACTTTCTTACTGCATAAGTGCAACTAAGGCTTTCACCATTAAGGCTTGGCGATAAGCCAAGTCTTCTAAAAACAGGTGAAATGACAACTCCAAATCGTGTTGTCTTTTACTGCATAAGTGTAACTAAGGATTATCTATAGTAAGGCCTGGTGGTAATCCAAGTTTTCTAATATACCATGCGCAAGAGCCTGAATCAGCCGGCAATGCTTCCTATCCCTGGAAAGTTTAAAAGCATCTACGAAAGAATGCCAGTTGCTTACTGGCATTTTTTGTTGGCGGTGAAGAAGTATAACTGCTATCTTACTGTATAAGTAGTTAAAATTTATACAACAAAGTATAAAGGTTCTAAGAAAGCAAGGTACGTTCTTGTAAGAATTTTATTAACGAAAAGCCAATTTATCTAATTTCAGCTCAGGATAGATGAAAGAAATTTTGTTTTTCTATATACTTGTATATAATGTGTCATATTGAGGTCGGTTTTCAGACGATAAAAAGAGTTATTGGAGTGATAATTGTGTCAGAAGAATTAAATGATCATATGAAAGTTCGCCGGGAGAAATTAGAATCCTTGAAAGAACAAGGTGTGAACCCTTTTGGCGGAAAATTTGAACGAACTGATTCAGCAGATAATTTAATCGCGAAGTACGACCGGTTTTCAAAAGAAGAGCTGGAAGAAAAGACAGATAACGTTACAATTGCAGGACGTGTAATGACTAAACGCGGTAAAGGGAAAGCAGGTTTCGCACACCTTCAGGATTTGAGTGGACAAATCCAAATCTACGTTCGAAAAGATATGATCGGCGAAGAGGCATATGACGTGTTTAAATCAACCGATATGGGTGATATTGTCGGAGTAACCGGTGTTATGTTTAAAACAAAAGTGGGTGAGATTTCAGTAAAAGCATCAGAGTTTACTTTATTAACTAAATCTTTACGCCCGCTTCCTGAAAAATATCACGGACTAAAAGATATTGAACAACGGTATCGTCAACGTTATCTTGATTTAATAACAAATCCTGATAGCAAAGAAACATTTGTATTGCGCAGTAAAATCATCCGATCTATGCGTCATTATTTAGACGGACAAGGATTTCTTGAAGTGGAAACTCCGATGATGCATGGTATCCCAGGTGGTGCTTCTGCTCGCCCTTTTGAAACACACCATAATGCTTTGGACATCCAATTATACATGCGTATTGCGATTGAACTGCATTTAAAGCGGTTGATGGTTGGAGGATTGGAAAAAGTATATGAAGTTGGACGAGTGTTCCGTAACGAAGGGGTTTCCACACGGCATAACCCTGAATTTACGATGATGGAGCTTTATGAAGCATATGCAGATTTTCATGATGTCATGTCCTTAACCGAGAATTTAATCGCACATATTACAAAAGATGTTCTAGGTGAAACAACTCTAATGTATGGCGATTACGAAGTTAATCTTGAACCTGAATGGAAAAGACTCCATATGGCTGATGCGGTTAAAGAACATACAGGGGTAGATTTTTGGAAAAACATGAGTGATGAAGATGCAAGGGCACTCGCCAAAGAACACGGTATTCAAATTCAGGATACCATGACATTTGGCCACGTTCTAAATGAATTCTTTGAGCAAAAAGTAGAAGAGGAGTTAATCCAGCCGACATTTATCTATGGACACCCGGTAGAAATTTCTCCGCTTGCAAAACGAACTGAGGAAGACGAACGGTTTACTGATCGCTTTGAATTATTCATCGTCGGTCGTGAGCACGCAAATGCCTTTAGTGAATTGAATGATCCTATTGATCAGCGGGAAAGATTTGAATCACAAGTTAAGGAAAGAGACGAAGGAAATGATGAAGCACACTTAATGGATGAAGACTTTCTGGAAGCATTGGAATACGGTATGCCTCCAACAGGTGGACTAGGTATTGGTATTGACCGGCTTGTTATGCTATTAACCAATTCACAATCAATTCGGGATGTATTGTTATTCCCGCAAATGCGTAATAAACAGTAAGCTTATAAAGATGAACAACTGGCATAACTATAAATTCTGTGCGAGTTGTTCATCTTTTTTTCTTTTAAAATAACTGCTGTGACGGATTTGGATAAAATCCCCAGTAATTTTTATGTATTTTCTATTGATTTAGGGTAATAATCATGGTAAATTATTAAACGTTGCTTAAATAACAGCAACAAAAAACAAGCCTTCTTTTCAACAAGCAGTCTTGCATTCTCTTAAAAAACAAGATAAAAAATGTTTGACTTTGTTATTGGAAGATGGTATATTAATTAAGTCGCCGTTTTGAGAGGCGGCAACGAAATTTGCTCCTTGAAAACTGAACAAAACAACCAGTATGTCAAGAAAACAGGTTAAAAGTTAAACTTTTAAACCCTGATTTCAATTTTTAAAGCTAAGACAATAATGATTGATTGGTGTCAATCATAATCAAACGAACTTTTATGGAGAGTT
>JBDNGJ010000116.1:0-13251 GCA_041689365.1 Virgibacillus sp. | reverse complement strand
GAAAAACGCACCTTTCCAATTATTAGAAGGCAGCTGGCCGTTTTGTACCATCTCTTCTGTTATGTACCAGTAGGCATCTTTTTGTTTCTGTTTTGCAAGAAAGAAATTGAACACAAACCTGGAGCAACCAATCGTCTTGTTAATTAGCTCGATTTGGCTTCGATTGGGGTATATGCGGAACTTAAAAGCTTTTTTGACGAACATGAAATCCACCCACTTCACAGGAACGTTTGTTCTAATTATATCATGAAGTAGGTGTTTTGGCTAACGCCAACCGACATTCATCTCCCCTTATTGTTGGGCTGAAGCCCTTCGCGCAATTGAAGAGGGAGTCTTCTGTCGGAGAATGATAAAAGGGACAAGCCGTGCACATAAATTGCTCGTCCGTATTGGAGAAGATCGTCATGTGGCAAAAGAAATAGCCGTCGCGATTCTGTTGCATACAGATTCGTACTTACCAAATGGTGAGCTGGAATTAAAGCCATTGCAAAAAGTTGTGGCACTTGCCGACGAAGCGGATGAAGAAATGAATGGTAATCATCACTATAAAACCATTGAAGATCATGTAGCCTTGGAACGGATTCGAGCGCTTGATACGCGAATTGATAGTGGAGGAAACCCCGTACATGAAATAGTTTAACCTCTTAGAAAAACTTCTCTCTTATAATCCCCCAAAAGTTGCGTAATGTAATGTTATATATTTTTGAACCGCTTTCACTGGTATAATATAGAGGAAAGGGGTTTTTTGACATGAAAAAATGGTCAGAGGAAATTGAAATTTACGCACCTATTGAACAAGTCTGGAAACTGTTAGATGGTCGTTGGAAGAAATGCAAAAAGTAATGCCAAATGTTATTGCAAATGAACCAGTTAAGGTCACGGATGAGGTAGTGGGCAGTATCCATCGTCAAAAATATCAAGAAGGTAAACGCGTAGAGGAGTACGATGTGGAGACATTACTTTACCAAAATCAGCCTGATTATAAAGAAGTGAAGGTTGGGTTCACGCTGGCTAGTATGTTTGATATTACAGCATACTATCAGCTGAAAAAGTTAGATGATAACAAAACTTATTTTCGTTATGAAACAACAAACCGGCCATTAAAATGGTTCATGAAATTATTGATTAAGTTAGCCATTAGCAATAAAGTAGTTGTGAAGTTTGTAAACCGTGTGAAACAGGTTGCTGAAGAGGAGAGCAGTCGCTAATACATAAGGATGTAAGGATTGAAACATCGAAAGTTAACTTTCTTTGCTGGCGGACATACGTTCCGTTATAGCTGGTGAAAAGTGGCTTTTGAGGTGATATATGGACACAGGAGCCCTTATTTAATATATATCAGCTATAAGGTTCTCGTTTCTATTAAATAAGGTCCCTGGTGTCCGTGAACATCATAATATTGATTGTTTTTTGTGAAATAGCGTACTTGATGTCCGCTAAAAGCTTCGGGCATTCATCATGCTAATTCAACTCTATTTTACCCCGAGGTATTCTTCCAAGGTTAGTCCTTTTTGCATTATCTCCTTAGCGGCATCTTGACCAACATAGCGCAAATGCCATGGTTCATACTGATATTTGGTGATATCTTCCTTACCTTTAGGGTAGCGAATGATAAAGCCGTATTCTGCAGCATGCTGTTGCACCCATTTTCCTTCGTCTGTTTTACCAAATTCGACTATTAATTTATATCCAATATCGGGGCTCGTTATATCCATTGTTAAACCGGATTGGTGCTCACTTTGCCCAGGTCTTGCACTAAAGGTATTGGCAGCTTTTTCGCCGTGCTGTGCAACGTTTGAGGCAAATATGGCATCCTGTCTATCATAAGATCGATATCCTGATTGGGCGAACAAATCAATCCCGGCATTATCTCCTGCCTGGAACATTTCTTCTAGCGCACCTGCTGCAACCTCTCGCATTTGCATTTTCGGCAGCGATTCAGTAAAAGGGAATCGCACATCTGGTTTTACTAGATTACGAGGAACAAAGTTTGCAGGTAATGCATGTTCCTTATTTACTAGTGTTAAAAATTCATGTGGATTGCTGATAGTACTCTTATCATTATCTGGTTTTGCCAGTCCTGCTGCTGGTTCAATTGATAATTCGTTTTCAATCGCATTACTAAGAGCCTCTTTTGTAGCTTTATTATAGATCCCTGAGACAGGCATGCCTTCCTGTTGCATTTGAAAATCTGTAACTGCCCAGGTTGTCATAGCATTGAACTCACCATCAACGGTAAGTGAATAGCCTACTTTATTTAGAATTTCCTGCAGGGACTGAACTGATTTACCTTGTTCTGTTTTATGCAAAGTCGTCTCTGGCAGCGTTACATCTTCCTCTGGTTGTTCTTTCATATCCTGACCATCTTTTTCACTAGTTGGTGCTGAGTCGGCATCTTGGTCTTTAGGTTCTTGATTGTTGCATGCAACTGCTAGAAATAATAGTGCCATCAGTACAAAAGCGACTGATAATCCTTTTTTGAGCATTTATGTTCTCTCCCTGGTTATCTCTCTATCTATCCTACTATTCGTATATGAACGTAAAAAAGTGTCATTGATAGAGGAAAATAATTTTTAATTTCTTAAATGCCACTTTTCGAGTTTCTGGTTCGATTGTAGTATTGAAATCATAGTTTTATTTAATCCATTAAATATCATAACACTTGATGTTTTTGGCAGTCTACATGAATTGGTTTTTACATCATTGCGTGAATATTGCTTATTACTAAATTTCGTCTATTTTTTAAGGATATTGAAGCGATGCTTTTTTACGGTTCGGGTACTCGTGCACCTTAGGGCAGTGCCTTAGTGCGAGCTCGCGAAAGGGGGAAGTCTATTTCTAGAGCGGTGTCATTGCACTCATGTAATCTCCCACATCATGTACTAGTCTTCATCTGTCTGCGAAGACTAAAAAGCAACAAAACTAAACTTACGAAAACAGTTTTGATTAAAGTGTCGGGGGTAAACACAATTGCTTTGCATTCTTCATAGTTATATTGAAGTGACTATGACTGGAGGGAACAAGTGTGATTACTCTGACAGGCATGCCAAAGCATGTTGAACCAAATTATCCTTTAATAACATTTTTACTTTTTTGGTGTGCATTGATTGTTGTCTCAAGTGTGTATGTAACTACACCTCTTATTGGTGTGTTTGCAAAGGAGTTTCAAGTAACCCAAACAACCGCTGCCTGGACGGGAAGTATATTTTCACTATTTTATGCGATTGGATTTTTAATTTGGGGTCCGTTAGCTGATCGTTATGGGCGAAAACAAATTATTGTCTTTGGTTTGGGTGTTCTTTCACTGGTTACATTTGCGGTCGGGTTTGCGAACCATCTCCTATGGCTAATAATACTTAGAGGATTGCAAGGGTTTGTCTCAGCTGCATTTGCTCCAGCAGCCTTAGCTTACGTGTTTGATGTTTATCCCAAACGTAAGCTAGTTACAACAATCGGTTTTACTAGCTTCGGATTTTTAACGGCAGGAATCTTCGGTCAGGTAGTAGCAGGATTTATTGATCAAACGTTTGATTGGAATTTTGTTTTTATACTATTTGGTGGGTTATACCTAGTTAGTTTGGTTGCAGTTGCCAAAATATTACCATTAACAAAAAGTGAAAAAACCTCCATCAATATGGCATATTACATGGTGCAAGTGAAAAAGATTTTCGCTCAAAAGAACTTCCGTTTATGCTATGTAATTACGATTATGTTACTGCTGACCTTTATTGGTATGTATACCACACTTGGTGATTATTTGAGCAACGCGCCGTTTTATCTTGGGGATAAGGAAGTTCTCTATGTTCGGGCTGCGGGGTTAGCCGGAATGATTCTTTCGCCATTCACCGGTTTTTTGGCAAAGAAGTTTGGACTGTTGCTGGTTTTAAGAGTGGGTTTATCGATTTCGGTGGGCGGATTATTAATGTTAGGTATAGACACTAATTTACCAGTAATCATTTGTATGAGTGTTATATATGTAGCGGGTATTTCACTCACATTTCCCGCGATTATGACGTTAATTGGTGAATGGAGTGGAAACATAAGGGCAATTGCTGCATCAATATATACGTTTATATTATTCATTGGAGCATCACTTGGGCCGATTGTTACCAGTGGTTTAATGCAAACAGGAAGTTTCTTTATAACCTTTGTCGTTTTGTCTTTAATGTTATCGGGTGGGCTGGTTGCTTCGTTTTTTATTCGGAATTAAAGTGTAAGTTTCTTCGATAAGCAAGGTCATATAAAATAATAAAGCTGGATTCATAGTGCCTGAACCCAGCATAGGTTTAACTTTATCTTGATTCAAATAACATAGAAATCTCAACAATCACGTTCGTTGCTTTCTCCATATTATCGACTGATATATATTCAAATTTCCCGTGGTAGTTTTCACCGCCAGTGAAGATGTTCGGTGTCGGCAAGCCCATATAGGAAAGCTGTGATCCATCTGTGCCACCGCGAACTGGTTTTACAAGGGGATCAATGTTCAAATTTGTCATAGCTTCATAGGCGATATCAACAATTTCTTTTACAGGCTCAATTTTTTCACGCATGTTGTAATATTGATCAGCCATTTCCAGTTCTGCACAATTTTCACCATAGGCTTCGTTAATGTCCTTCGTAAATTTACGCATTGTTTCTTTTCTGGATTTAAAATTATCTTTGTCAAAATCACGAATGATATATGTTACGACAGTTTTTTCGACATTACCATTAACGGAAATCAAGTGGTAAAAGCCTTCGTACTTTTCTGTATGCTCAGGTGATTCGTGTTCGGGGAATTTGCTGATGAATTCCGCTGCCAATTTTCCGGCATTAATCATTTTGTTCTTGGATGTTCCAGGGTGAACACTGTTGCCTTTAAAGGTAACTCTAGCAGCTGCAGCGTTAAAGCTCTCATACTGTAACTCTCCTAATGGGCCACCATCGACGGTATATGCATATGGAGCATTAAATCGTTCCACATCAAACTTGTGAGGGCCGCGTCCGATTTCTTCGTCAGGTGTAAAGGCAACACGTATGTCTCCATGTTTAATCTCTGGGTGATTGATTAAGTAATCCATCGCAGTCATAATTTCAGTTATTCCTGCTTTGTTATCTGCACCAAGCAAGGTTGTCCCGTCTGTAGTGATCAGGGTGTGCCCCTTGTAGCCTGGGAGCTCGGGGAAATCTTTAGCAGTTAAAGCTACTCCTAAATCTTTGCTCAATGTAAGGTCATTCCCGTCAAAGTTTTCCACAACTTTTGGATTCACACCTTTTCCGGTGAAATCAGTAGCTGTATCCAGATGTGCCAGGAACCCAATTGTGGGTACTTCTTTATCCGAATTTGATGGCAGTGTCGCCATTACATATGCGTTGTCATCGACTGTTACATCAGTCATACCAATTGTCTTCAGCTCATCTACTAATAAGTTAGCAAGTTGAAATTGACCTGGTGTAGACGGGGTACTTTCATTGCTTTCATCAGACTGTGTATCGATCTTCACATATCTAGTTAGGCGTTCGATTAGATCTTTTTTCATATACATCATCTCCTATATAGCTTTATTAATTTCAGCATAAAACATCATGCGACAGTAGTCAGAATTTAGTATTAATAATATTTTTCTGAAATTTATGTTGACTTTTTATTCTTTACGGCATAGAATAATCATCAACAATTTCATAAAAATTATCAATTTTTCTTATCTAGAGAGGTGGAGGGAAAGGCCCTAGGAAACCTCGGCAACAGGTTTAATAAATACTGTGCCAACTCCTACAGACTATAGGTCTGGAAGATAAGAAGAGCTAACAACTAGTATATTAGTGAAGCCCTCTTCTTATTTTTTGATAAGAAGGGGGTTTTTTAATGCTGTTATCTGTCCAATTACAATATAAGCTTTTTGATTTCATGTAAAATAATTTTTGGTGGAGGGATAAAGTTTGAATAACAATTTAGTTACCTATAGTGATTTCAATGGAGCCCCGTTTGAAGATTGGCTTCCGACTGACGACACTAAAGGAGCATCCAGTATTATCGATTGGGCCTATGATTCATTTGGAAACTCTCTCGTGTACGCTTGTAGTTTTGGTGCTGAAGGTATTGTTTTAATTGATTTAATTTCAAAGGTGAAAGAGGATGCGGAGATTGTCTTTCTTGATACGGGGATACATTTTCAGGAAACATACGATCTTATTGAAAAGGTTAAGAAAAGGTATCCCTCGCTGCACATTCATTTAAAAAAACCAAAATTGACGTTAGATGAGCAAGCAGAACAACATGGATCGGCACTTTGGAAACGCGAGCCCAACCAATGTTGTTACATTAGAAAGATAAAGCCGCTTGAAGAAGCGTTAAGTGGGGTCCCAGCTTGGATCTCTGGTCTGCGAAGAGAACAATCCGCAAGTCGTAAGGAAACTGATTTTATTAATAAGGACGAAAAATTTAAAAATATCAAGGTATGCCCCCTAATTCATTGGACCTGGGAAGACGTTTGGGTTTATATCCGACTAAACGACTTGGATTACAATGAATTACATGATCAGGGATATCCGAGTATCGGTTGTATTCCATGTACATTTTCTGTAAGTGACTCCGATGATACACGAGCAGGTAGGTGGGTAGGATTTAATAAAACAGAGTGTGGCATTCATGGTTCTGACTAATAACACTGATATCAAGTAAGCCTGGGTCAGATGATGATTTTGGAGGTCCAGGGCTATTTTTCAGAAAACAAGGCATGACAAATACCAATAAATAAAAAAAACATTCTTTTGTGAGGTGAATATTTTTTGCAATTACAGGTGAAAAACAGCCCATTTAATCAAGAACAAATAGAGTCTCTAAATCGCCTTTTGCCTACATTAACGGAAGCACAAAAAGCGTGGCTTAGTGGTTATATGATGGCTTCTGGAACAACTGAGTCTCAGCTGGCTGATGGTGGTGCTGATAAGAATCAACTAACTGTCGAAGCATCATCTGAAATGGGCGAGGCCACTTCCCGGGAAGTAACGGTTCTTTTTGGATCTGAGACCGGCAATGGGCAACAACTTGCTGAGGAATTGACACAGAAGTTAGAGGATCAAGGCCATAAGGTGACTCTCTCATCAATGGATGATTTCAAGCCTAAGGAACTAAAAAAAGTCCAAGATTTATTGATTGTGACGGCTACTCACGGTGAGGGGGATCCACCTGATAATGCCATATCTTTCAATGAATTCATAAATAGTAGAAAAGCACCTAAATTGCCAGACTTGCGTTTTTCGGTACTTTCACTGGGAGACCAGTCCTACGAGTTCTTCTGTCAGACTGGGCAGGATCTTGATAAAAGACTGGAGGAATTAGGTGGTGAGCGGATTTACCCGCGAGTAGATTGTGATGTTGACTTTGACGATGATGCTGCAGAGTGGATAGAAGGTGTCATACGAACGTTGCGTGATACACTTGAGGCCCAATCGGCTACCCAAACAGCCTTAACTGAAGCAGGGACAGAAGTGAAGGCGTCGTCTTATTCAAGAACAAATCCTTTTAAAGCTGAGATCTTGGATAATTTACAGCTAAATGCACGTGGGTCGAACAAAGAAACCCGCCACCTTGAATTATTGCTTGAGGGATCGGATCTGGCGTTTGAACCGGGTGATAGTCTTGGCATCTTCCCTGAAAATGATGTTGAACTGGTGGATCAGATCATCAGGACAATGAATTGGAACCATGAAGAAAGTGTACCAATAAACAAACATGGTGAAATGCTTTCTGTCCGCAATGCTTTACTTCATAATTACGAGATTACTAGATTGACAAAGCCATTACTTGAGCAAGCAGCAAAACTTTTCGGAAACAAAGAATTAAGTGAACTTATTGCTCAAGAGGAAAAACGAAAAGCTTATCTCGATGGACGCGATTTGCTTGACTTAGTTAGAGATTTTCCAACAGGGGAAGTATCGCCTGGTGAATTTATCCAAATTCTCCGTAAGATACCCGCTCGCCTTTACTCCATATCGAGTAGCTTTAAAGCGAATCCTGATGAGGTGCATCTCACCATCGGAACGGTAAGATACCAGACACACGGGCGTGACCGTACCGGAGTATGCTCAGGTCAGTGTGCAGAACGAATGGAGGCAGGAGGGTTGTTACCGGTTTATATTCACCAAAACCCGAATTTTAAATTTCCTGCCGACCAACATGCGCCTGTAATCATGATTGGTCCTGGAACAGGTGTCGCTCCATTCAGGTCTTTTCTTGAAGAACGGGAGGAATTAGGTGTTGAAGGGAAAACATGGCTTTTCTTTGGCGAGCAGCACTTTTCTACTGACTTTCTTTATCAGGTTGAATGGCAAAAATGGCTAAGGGAAGGGGTATTGTCCAAGATGGACGTTGCCTTCTCCCGTGATACTGCTGAAAAGGTTTATGTACAACACCGCATGCTTGAAAATAGCCGGAATCTCTATCAATGGCTTGAAGAAGGGGCTAGCGTCTATGTTTGTGGTGATGAGAAACACATGGCACATGACGTTCATACTGCCTTTTTAACAATCATCGAACAAGAGGGTGGCATGACTAGTGAGGAAGCGGAAGAATATCTTGCCGAAATGCGTCAGCAGAAGCGTTATCAGCGTGATGTTTATTAGAGAATTAGGATAGAAAGATGAAAGGAGCTTAACATGGTAAACAAAAGAATCCCAGGTAAAGAAAATAAACCAAGCGACCTTGAACGGATAAAGCAGGAGAGTAACTACCTTCGCGGAACAATTGAGGAGGGGTTGGATGATCAAATTACCGCTGCTATTTCTGATGATGATAATAAACTGCTAAAGTTCCACGGAAGCTACCAGCAGGATGACCGGGATTTACGAGATGAACGGCGTCATCGAAAGCTGGAACCAGCTTACCAATTTATGATACGCACACGTATGCCAGGTGGAGTCGCTACGCCAGAGCAATGGTTAGTCATGGATGATCTTGCCGAGAGACACGGTAATGGGACGTTGAAACTAACAACCAGGCAGACATTCCAAATGCATGGAATTTTGAAGTGGAATTTGAAGCAAACAATGCAGGAGATTAACAAAACACTTCTGGATACACTGGCCGCATGTGGCGATGTAAACAGGAATGTTATGTGCAACTCGAATCCATACCAATCAGAGGTTCATGCAGAGGTTTACGGGTGGGCTGACAAACTCAGTAATTATCTTAAGCCAAAAACGAATGCCTATCATGAGATCTGGCTTGACGAGGAAAAGGTTGTTGACAGTCGTGACCCAGAAGAAATTGAACCTATGTACGGAGCGCTTTATTTGCCGAGAAAGTTTAAAATTGGCATAGCTGTTCCTCCAACAAACGATGTGGATGTTTACTCTCAGGATCTGGGACTTATCGCAATTATAGAAGATGGACAATTGCAGGGGTTCAATGTTGCAGTTGGTGGTGGCATGGGTTCGACACATGGTGACACAAACACATATCCACAGGTGGGACGCATCATCGGATTTTGTCCGACAGAAAAGGTTATTGAAGTTTCCGAAAAGGTAATAACGATTCAGCGCGATTATGGCAATCGTTCAAACAGAAAAAATGCACGATTCAAGTATACGGTTGATTCTTTGGGGCTCGATTGGATCACAAGTGAATTGAATAATAGATTAGGCTGGGATCTTGAAGAGGCGCGCACCTTTAACTTCGACCATAATGGTGACCGTTACGGCTGGGTGAAGGGTGACGGTAAGTGGCACCTGAATCTATTTATACAAAATGGAAGAGTTGCCGATTTCGATGACTATTCGCTTAAGACGGGTTTGAGAGAAATCGCTAAAATCCATACGGGCGATTTCCGACTTACCCCGAATCAAAATCTGATCATTGCGAATGTAACAAGCAAGAAAAAGAAGCAAATTAAAGAATTAGTCGAAAAGTATGGAATGACTGCAGGTGAAAATCATTCTGCATTACGGATGAATTCCATGGCTTGTGTAGCTTTTCCAACATGCGCGCTGGCTATGGCCGAATCTGAACGTTATCTTCCGTCCCTGATAGATAAAATCGAGGTAATCCTGGATGAAGCTGGATTAAGCGAAAAGGAAATTGTCGTTCGTATGTCAGGGTGTCCAAATGGCTGTTCACGCCCAGCACTGGCGGAAATTGCCTTTATTGGCAAAGGCCCTGGCAAATATAATATGTATCTCGGTGGTGGCTTCACTGGGGATCGCTTGAATAGTCTATACCGTGAGAATATCGCGGAGAAAGAAATACTAGAGACACTTCGCCCAATTCTGATTGAGTACGGGAAGGAACGACAGGACGGTGAGCACTTCGGTGATTTTGTGATTCGAGCTGGGTATGTCGAAGAGGTTCGTTCTGGACTGGATTTCCATTCAGCCAAAACCGATTTGTTCGTAAATAGCTAGAAAATAAATAGTATACGGAAGAGGTGAGTGCATTGAGTAAAGTTTATTTGGTAGGAGCTGGTCCCGGGGATCCAGACTTAATTACAGTAAAAGGGCTTAAAGCCATCCAGAAATCAGACGTTATCTTATACGATCGTCTAATCAATGAAGAGTTGTTGAGTCACGCTCCTGAGCATGCGGAATTAGTTTATTGCGGGAAGGGTCCTAAACAGCACTCACTAACACAGGATAAGATCAACAATCTGCTGTGCGCTTTTTCAAGCCAGGGTAAAGTTGTCACGAGGTTGAAAGGCGGCGATCCATTTATATTTGGCAGGGGCGGTGAAGAGGCTGAGGTACTAGTACAAAGAGAGACCCCTTTTGAAATCGTTCCAGGTATTACTTCCGGCTCAGCCGCTCCTGCCTATGCAGGCATTCCACTTACCCATCGAAATCACAGTTCATCGGTGGCGTTCGTATCAGGAGTAACTAAAAGTGGTGAAGAACTTGATAAATACTGGGAACACTTAGCTAAAGGAGTGGATACCTTGTGTGTTTACATGGGAGTTAAAAACCTTCCGGATATTTGTAATCAGCTTATCCGTCACGGTCGCAATCCGAGTACCCCAATTGCTCTTGTACATTGGGGCACGACAGACAGCCAGCAAACAATTACTGGGACTTTAGAAACCATAGTAGAGAATTCTTGCAACATAAAGAATCCGTCCATGATTATAATCGGAGAAGTTGTTCAACTAAGAGAAAAACTTCAGTGGTTTGAACAACTCAATATTAAGGGAGAAACAAAAAAACACGCAATTGTTGGATGATTTAGGAGGGTGACCATGCAAGGTATTTTATATGTGAGTCACGGCAGCAGAGTTCCAGAAGCAACTGCTGAGGCCGTTTCCTTTATTTCCTCTGTACAAGAAATAGTGGATATTTCTCTCCAGGAAATTTGCTTTTTGGAGTTAGCTGAACCAAACGTTAAACAAGGAATTGATAGTTTAGTGGATCAAGGTGCTACGCGTATTTCAGTAGTACCTGTTCTGCTTTTAAGTGCTGGGCATTATTTCAGTGATATTCCAGAAGAAATAAACCGGGCAAAGGTAAGGCATTCCCATATCACCTTCACTTATGGCCAGCCTTTAGGTATGCAGGACCGCTTCATTGAAATTTTGGCAGAACGAATAAAACAGACGAATGTACCAGCTGTTTCAGATGCGAAGCTATTGCTCGTTGGAAGGGGGAGCAGAAACCCTGAAACCAAAAAGGTAATAGAAGATATTGGGCAAAAACTACAAGTAAAGACAAACTTCAATTCTGTTGATGTTTGCTTTCTAGCTGCCTGTGACCCTTCTTTTGAACAAATGCTTCAAACCTCTTTAAAAGAAAATCATCGGCAAATCTTTATTGTTCCTTACCTTTGGTTTACAGGTATATTGATGAATTATATAAGAGATACGGTAAAAGAATTAGAGACGTATAAGGAAGTTGTGCAATGTCAGCAACTTGGTGACCATCAAATTATGAAAGAGGCATTGAAGGAACGTGTCTATGAATCTATTGCCAACACAGAACAAGTTTCCAGTTAGAAGTTACTACAATGACAAGGAGTGCGAAAAATGGCGATCACACCACTCATGGCTGACTTAGAAGGGAAAAAGGTAGTTATTGTTGGTGGCGGAAAAGTGGCTTGCCGGAGAGTTGACACACTGAAAGAGGGTGGTGCTTCGATAACGATAATAAGCCCCGAAATTGAAGCGGGAATCCATTCGCTATGGGACGCAGCAAGGGTGAACTGGCAGCAAAAGGAATTCGAGCCTGACGATCTAGAGGGGGCGTTCTTAGTAATAGTTGCCACTAATAATCCCGCCGTTAACCAGGCAGTAGTTAAGTCTTCCCCTCCTAACTCCCTGTTAAATGTAACGTCAGATGCCTCCCAAGGGAACATACACTTCCCTTCTAATATTAAGCGTGGGGAACTGTCAGTGAGTATATCAACTAATGGAGCAAGTCCTCTGCTTTCAGCTAAAATAAAACAACAGCTGGAGACTACCTTTGATGATAGATACAGTGATTATGTGGATTTTCTTTATGAAAGTCGTCAACTAATTAAGCACACTACACTCACAAAAACAGAAAAGCGATCATTATTGAAGGAATTATTATCTGATGATTTTCTGGACGGTAAGAAACAACAGCAAACTATCGATTGGCTAAAGAGCTTATAAGGAAGGGGGCATTGCAATGACCGGAATGGATGGTGTAAAAGTTGGGATTGCTGCTACGAGAAAAGCAGATGCAATTTCTACACTTGTACAGAAGAATGGTGGTACTCCAGTAGTTTATTCGATCCAGGGCGAACAACAGTTAAATGAAAACATCTGCGAACAGAATGTGGAAGCATTTCTTGAAAAACCCTTTGATATGGTGCTGTTGACCACCGGAGTTGGCATTGAAACCTTGGAGGAAACAGCGCTAAACCTCAATCGCCATTCTGACTTCATTCAAAAAATGGGGGAGACTAACCTGGCGATTCGTGGAAGAAAGACTTTAAATTGGGCAAAAAAACATTCGTTGAGTGTACAAGTCATTTCAGACGATGGCACAATGGGTAGCTTGTTTGCTAACCTCGATGTTGAACGGCCAAACAGGGGTAACCGCATATTTTTACAAGCTTATAATCAAGATGATGCAGAGATAAAAAGAGCATTAGAAAATATTGGTTATTCTATTTACCTATCAAAACCTTATCATTATAAGGTGCCAGATCATAAAACGTTGAGGTCCCTTAGAGAGGAAATAATCGCCCAAACACTTCACACAGTAATTTTTACCAGTAAGACCCAAGTTCAAAACCTGTTTAATAAATATGAACGACCTGAG
>JBDNGJ010000115.1:0-2456 GCA_041689365.1 Virgibacillus sp. | reverse complement strand
TGTATTTCGCAAGTGAAAAGTGAGCCATTTCGCAATTTAATTTTGAGCCACTTAACCTTCGTTCATTTCCATCCATTTTTCCGTTTCTTTCATTCGATAAGAAACACCATTCATGTTCAAAACATGTGATTTATGTGTAAGTCTATCTGTTAGCGCAGCTGTTAATACTGGATCATGAAAGACCTCTTGCCATTTCAAAAAAGATAAGTTGCTCGTTATGATCGTTGATTTTCTACCAGCTCGTAACGATAGATGTGAGAAAAAAAGTTCAGCACCGTCTTTATCAAATGATATATACCCAAGTTCATCAATAATAACCAAGTCATACTTTTCAAACTTTAATTCAAATGCCCGCAGCGTGCGTTCAGAACGGCATTCCTTAAGCTGATTGATTAACGACGATACACTCGCAAAGTACACCTTATAACCAGCCATGCAGGCTTCTATCCCAAGCCCTACCGCAATATGAGATTTGCCCGTGCCTGGTGATCCTGTTAAAATGATATTTTGACCCTCTTTGATAAAATCCAACGTTTTCAAATGTGGTAATTTCCGTTTCGCATCATCTGGTAAAGCTTCTTCTTCTAACTCCTCCAGTAACTTTTTCTCGGGGAAGTTTGCCGCCCGAATTCGATTGTATTTAGCGCGTACTAAACGATCACTCTTTTCTTGGATAAGCACTTGATGTAAAACATCAAATGCTTGATCAGGGTATTTAAAATCTGTTTCATTTTGAACCATCTTACGAATGCTTGGCAATCGTAAATTCTTACATATATCAATAACTTCCTGTTTCTTATTCATTATAAGCCACTCCTTTTTCCTCTTTAGGTTGATTAAATAGGAGCGCATATGCCTTAATATTGCTTTCGGATTGTTTCAAGGTATCATCTACTTCTAACGATCTTACTCCTGAAGGAGTAGATTGTTCACAAATGAAAAGAATTCTTTCTGTGTTCACATAATCAATACGAATGTTTTTTAGTTGTTCAACCGCCTCCATGACCCGATTCAACTTGTTATTTTCTTTAATATAGAAGAGTAACTCTATGAATTCTTTCTCTTTTCCGATATAATAATTGTTGTATAATTTTTTAATTTGGTTAGGTGCCTGCTTCAAACATTCACTTTGAGCGATGGCACCCTTTTTCTTTTGAAAGGTGTTTAAATAATGGTAAATATCCATCTCCCACTGATGTATCCCCCAATTACGTGAATGCTTAGCCACAAGATCTCCTTCAATAAATAACTTTACCTTTTCAGCTCCCACTTTTGCTTTGATCCATTTTCCTACGTGTCCTTCCGGCACTGAATAATGGTTTTGTTTGATGACCACTGAACTATACTTATCCACGCGGCATTCAACTAACTCAGCCCCATCAAATGGCGCAATAGTTATTGCTTGTTTTGCTACCTTTTTCTCTTCATTCATTAAATCAATATGCTTTATATTCTCTTTGTGATGCAACCGCCCGTTTATACGCTTTAACGCGCTCAGTAAATGTTCTTCAGCCTCAACTAAGCTGGAAAAAGAAAACTCAGATGAGAATGCCTTTCTTCTAATAAACTCTACACTGCGTTCGACATGGCCCTTTTCATTCCCTTTACGTGCTTCACATAATCGAATTTTAAATTGATAATAATTAGATATGTTAATCATACTGTCTGTTATGGCTTTCTCTGTTCCTACAAAGGATTTAACAACTGTTCTCATATTGTCATAGGTAAATACCGAAGGTACAAAACCGATATGCTCGATAAACTTTGAATGAACATCTAGTACACAAATCTGCGATTCGGATTGATAGATTTTGGCGAACCGATAATTGCTATGGGCCAATGTGAATACCGCAAGCGAATAACTTTTCAACTCCCCATTAATTTCAAGCTTAACTTGTCCCCAATCAAATTCAACTTCATAACCTGGTTTACAATACCTTCGAATGAATACCTCTTTTATTTTTACTGATTCTTTATTTACAAAATTACGTACAGTAGTGTATCCTATGTCGTATCCTGCATCTATTAATTTCTCATGCATATCGATCATTTTCATCTGCTGCTTATGCATATAATGATTTCGCTTCCAGGTATTATCTTTTATATACCCAAGTAAAATCCCCTTGATTTCCTTCGTCAATACCCGCTTTCTTCCTGTTCTTTTCTTATAGGTCGGAGGCTTTATAATATCCTCTGTGATCGGTAGATCACGAACATCCTCGCTTCTACTTATTTCAAACTCTCGGATATACTTATCTACTGTATTTCTTGATACTTTTACATTCTTAGCTATTTTTCTCTTGCTCACACCTTCTAGATACTTTTGAAGAACTAATTGTTTCTTTTCCATTGTAATCACTCCTGATATCCCCCCAACTTGCGTTAGGGTTATTGTCTATCAAAAGTGGCTCAGTTTTCAACTGTCATTGTGGCTCACTTTTAAGTTACCATATACA
>JBDNGJ010000114.1:0-2548 GCA_041689365.1 Virgibacillus sp. | reverse complement strand
GGAGTGATTAAATGAATGAATTGGTATTTGTGCAAAATGACGAGGTTGTAACAGACAGCTTGATGATCGCGGAAACATTTACTAAAGAACACGCGAAAGTTAAAAGAGATATAGAAAACTTGGAATGTAGCAAAGAATTTAATGCAGCCAATTTCGGCGCTATTGGATATACAGATTCAAGAGGCAGGCAACAAGTTAAATACATCATCACAAGAGACGGATTCTCCTTCTTGGTGATGGGATATACAGGCAAGAAAGCAGCGGAGTTCAAAGAAAAGTACATCGCGGGGTTCAGGATGTTAGAAAACCACATCAAACAACCAAGAGTTTTAAGCGAAACAGAACAGTTAAAAGCATCTATGAAGCTATCACTTGAAACGTCGGAAGAATTAGGAGAAATAAAAACAAAGGTTAGCAGTTTAGAAGAACGGTTTGACAACGAATTAACGCTCAATCACGGACAAGCAGTAGTTTTAAGCCACGCTATCAAAAAGAGAATTGAACGACTGCACGCTAGTGGGTTAATGGGTACATTGGAAACAAAAAGACAAATGTATTCGAATATTCACGGTCAATTAAGAAGGGCATTCCGATCTCCAACCTATCGAGAAATTAAAAGGACTGACTTTGATGATGCGATCAAGTGGATTGAAGCTTGGAGACCCCTGTAAGGTGTATCAGCACCCTTTAAAAACAATCATACGTCCATTATATCAGAAATGGACAAGTAATATACCTAAGAAGGTGAATAAATGAGTAAACGGTATTATTGGTTAAAATTAAAAGATGATTTTTTTGATAAGAAAGAGATCAAGCGGTTGCGACGTATGGCTGGCGGCGACACATACACGATTATTTATTTAAAAATGTTGTTAATCAGCCTGAAAACAGAAGGGAATCTTTACTTTGATGATATTGGGGACGATTTTATTGACGAATTGTCACTTGAAATTGATGAGACTTTTGACAACACAAAAATGACACTAACTTATTTACAATCAAAAGGGTTATTAGAGATTGTTACGAACAATGAATATCGCTTAAACGAACTTCCTTCTATGGTTGGCAGCGAGAGCGAATCAGCTATAAAAATGCGCCGCCATAGGATTTCCTTGGGTAATAAAAAAGAAATAACGTCACATTGTGACCAGCCTGTTACGAAAAGTGACACAGAGATAGAGAAAGAGATAGAGAAAGAGATAGAGAAAGAAATACCATATGTCGAGATAATAAATTATCTCAACGATGCGTCTGGTAAAAACTACCGTTCAACTTCACGAAAGACAAAAGACTGTATCAAAGCAAGATCAAATGAAAAATTCTCCGTTGGCGATTTTAAAAAAGTTATTGATAAAAAGGTCGCAGAGTGGGGTGGAACGGACATGGAGAAGTTCATTAGACCAGAAACATTGTTCGGTAATAAGTTCGAGGGTTATCTCAACCAAGAAAAAAATAAGGCAACAGAAGATGATGGCTATAATTATGGATTTTAGGAGGTTGTCATGGAACCCGCGAAAATAACAAAACCAAAACAAAAGTTAATAAAGACATTCGTGTGTGATGGGTGCAATCACACGGTTGAGCAAAAAGAATTGGAAATACCAATTGGGCCACGAAAAGGCGAAACCATTCTTGCTAACTACGGTTGCAAATGTGCGGACATAAAACTGGCTCAAGAGTCTAAAAGAACTCGGGACCACTTAAAAAATGAAAAAATGAAACGGTTTTTTGATTACTATTCACTGATTAACAAGTCACTGGAACATGCAACCTTTGAAAACTATGAACCTACTAGCAACGAACTAACGACAGCTAAACAAAACATCAAGGGTTACATACATGAGTTTGATGGAACGAAAAATCTATTGCTGCATGGTAGCTATGGAACTGGAAAGAGTCATTTGTCAGTATCAATCACAAAGGAATTGATGGCAAAAGGATATGAGTGTTTGTTCCTGTCGTTACCTAAATTACTAACAAAAATCAAAGAAACATACAACAACAAAGGTGTTACCGAGGATGAGCTGTTGGAAGCTATACAACATGTCGATTTGTTGGTACTCGATGATATCGGAGCGGAACATCATACAGAATGGGTTAATTCAAAACTATTCGAGATATTAGATGATCGATCTGGTAAAGCAACAATCTACACAACTAACTTAAACAGCAAAGAATTAAGAACGCAGATCAATGAGCGTAACTTTTCTCGAATGATGGAAAATACGGAAATTATAAAAATGAACGGCAATGATTATCGGAGGAAGGAGTTTTAAAAATGATTCAAGGCATGAAATCGGTAATGGTATTCGAACCAAAGGATAGCGAGCAGGAAACGGAACGGAAATTCAAAACATGGCTACAAGGAAATGACGGAATTGCGCAAGATAGAGTGCCTACTCCTGCCGAAACGCGAATGTTTTTAGATAAGCGTGATCTAGTATGAACGCATTAAGGGCGCAGGGATATATTCAGCAAACAAGCGCAAGGGATCATGTCATACTTTTAGAGGATTTAGAATTTCCCATGCCAAAAGAACAATTAAAAG
>JBDNGJ010000113.1:0-9860 GCA_041689365.1 Virgibacillus sp. | reverse complement strand
AGGCGGGAAAAATTTAGGGCTGTTACCCAATCGGCACAGCCCTCAAAGCTATAATATCAATAATAAACTAACTGCCATTACTGCCATTCCACTAATTAACCCATAAATTGAAACATGAGCCTCATCATATTTCTTCGCTGCCGGCAGTAACTCATCGAGCGAAATAAATACCATAATCCCAGCTACGGCAGCAAATATAACACCAAATGTTATTTCACTCAAAAACGGCATAAGAACTAGGAACGCAACCACAGCTCCGACAGGCTCAGCTAAGCCTGACAGGAAAGATAATCGAAATGCCTTTTTCTTATCATTCGTTGCATAATAAATTGGGACTGATACGGCTATTCCTTCTGGGATGTTATGAATGGCGACAGCGATTGCAATAGCCAACCCTAATCCTGGGTCCTGTAAGGTAGATACAAATGTAGCTATCCCCTCTGGAAAGTTATGAATTCCGATCGCCAGAGCAGTGAATACCCCCATTTTAAGCAACGCTGGGTCATTTACGGCACTGCCATTTCTTCGCATATCTTCAATTTTCTTTAATTCATGCGGATTTGACTGTTTTGGAATGAAACGGTCAATTATTGCGATTAGTGCAATTCCCGCAAAAAAGGATCCTACTGTAAGCCAGCTTCCACCCTGTTCACCAAGTTCTCCAACTAATGATTCTTTTGCTTTAACAAAAATATCAACAAACGATACATAAATCATCACGCCTGCCGAAAAGCCCAAGGCAAAGGATAAAAATTTTGTGTTCGTCGTTTTTGCAAAGAATGCCAACAAACTTCCTATACCTGTTGCCAGACCCGCAAAAAGCGTAAATAGAAATGCTAATATTAGATCATGTGACATTCAGCTTTTCTCCCTCTTTGTTGTCCGAATTAATAAATGTTTACCTAAGGAAACATTTATAGTAACAGTTACATTTTATTCTATTGGGGAACAAAATGCAACCAGAATTGTTCGACTAGTAACCACGGCATTCGACAATGCTTTATGGTGAGTATTATAGTTGCACTTATGCAGTAGTAATTATGCTTCCTTATTGCCAAAAAAAAGACTGATGCGGTGCAACATTCTGCCCCATATCAGCCTTCAGTTAGTCAGCGATAATCTCTTACTTTTTCGCTTTTTTAGCTTTAATTTTTTTCTTGTTTTGCTTTTGAGGTTGCTGTGGTTGGCTTGTTGCCAGTTCAAAGTCAATGATCCGTTCGTCCAGATTAACTTTTATAACACGGACTTCGACTTCTTCACCTATCTTATAGATGTTTCCTGTTCGTTCACCAATCATGGCATAATTTCGGTCATCATAATGATAATAATCATCGGTTAGATTGCTAACGTGCACAAGTCCTTCAATGGTATTTTCCAATTCAACAAACAAGCCGAAATTCGTAACTGAACTTATGACACCAGTATATTCCTCGCCAACTTTGTCCTGCATAAACTCTGCTTTCTTAAGATCATCCGTTTCCCGCTCGGCATCGACTGCGGCTCGTTCTCTTCCTGATGTGTGGCGGGCGATTTCCGGCATAGAATCTTTCCAGTGTTTAGTTGTTTTCGCATCGAGTTTCTTTTCAATTAAGTATGTGCGAATTAGCCGATGTACAATCAGATCCGGGTACCGTCGAATTGGTGATGTGAAATGCGTATAAAAATCAGTCGCTAATCCAAAATGTCCAATACTTTGCGGATCATATTTTGCTTGCTGCATGGATCGCAGCATAAGTTTTGACACAATCATTTCCTCTGGCTTATCTTTCACTTCTTCAATAACTTTTTGCAGTGCTTGCGGATGAATTTCATTTGCTGTTCCCTTTACAGCATAACCTAGTCCAGCAATAAATTCGAAAAAGTGCTGGAGTTTTCCTTCATTAGGATCTTCATGAATCCGATGAATAAACGGCACATCCATCCAGTGGAAATGTTCAGCAATTGTCTCGTTTGCTGCCAGCATAAACTCTTCAATTAACCGTTCCGCTACTGAACGCTCACGTAAAACGACATCACTTGGCTTTCCGCTTTCATCTACTAGTACTTGAGCTTCTTTGAAGTCAAAGTCAATAGCTCCACGATTGAATCGTTTACCACGCAGGGTTGAAGCAAGTTGCTCCATCTGTTCAAACATTGGTACGAGTGCACTGTATTTTACTCGAACTTCCTCATCCTGATCGACCAATATTTTGTTAACATCACTGTACGTCATACGTGCATTTGTTTTAATTACACTTTGGAAAATTTCATGATTTACGATTTCACCGGCATCCGTTATTTCCATCTCGCAGCCAAGTGTAAGTCTATCCACTTGCGGATTTAACGAACAAATTCCATTTGATAAACGGTGCGGAATCATTGGAATTACACGATCAACTAAGTAAACACTTGTTCCACGCTCAAACGCTTCTTTATCAATTGGCGAGTTCTGTCCAACGTAATAACTTACGTCAGCAATATACACACCAAGCTTATAGTTGCCATTATCCAACTTTTTGACAGTCACAGCATCATCCAAATCCTTGGCATCTGCCCCATCAATTGTGACAATGACTTCATCACGAAGGTCACGCCGGTTTTCCAGTTCTGATTCATCAATTTCTTCTGGTGTGTTTGCAGCTTGATCAAGTACTTCCTCTGGAAAGTCAATCTTGATTCCATGCTTATGAATGATTGATATAATATCAATTCCTGGATCGCTTTTATGACCAAGGATTTGAATGATTTCACCCTCAGCACTCTTTCTGCCTTCTGGATACTTCGTAATATGTGCGATAACTTTATGCCCTGAGACAGCACCGTTTGTCATGCTTTTCGGTATGAAAATATCATTCGGAATCCGCTTATCATCAGCAATTACAAAACCAAATGATTTATTGTCTTCAAACGTACCAACTATCGCATGTGTTGCACGTTCCAGAACACGTATTACCGTCCCTTCTGGTCTGTTGCCATCATCATTTTTCTTTTCCAATCTAACGAGCACTTTGTCATTATTCATTGCTGATGCTAAATCAGAGTGATGGATGTAAACGTCTGTTTGTCCCTCATCATCAGGTATTAGAAACGCAAATCCCTTTGCATGCATCTGAATCCTGCCGCGGACCAGATTCATTTTTTCCGGCAGTCCAAACCGGTTTTTACGTGTCCGAACTAATTCACCAGTCTCTTCCAGTTCATTCAATGCTTTGACTAGTTCCTTAAAATCATCTGGTCCTTTTAGGTCCAATGAATCTTCTAATTCCTCAACAGCCAAAGGCTTCTCCCTATGTTCATTAAAAAAATCTCGCAAACGCTCTTTTATCGTTTCGTTCATATGCTCACCTTCTTTCTTTAGTATTGTTAACTTTTTAACCAAATTATAATCATTCGTTCCAATCAAGTGATTCTAGAAATTGAAATACATCCTCATGCAGCTGTTCTTTTTCCTTGTCCATTGTAATCACGTGGCCTGATTCTTCGTACCATTTAATATCTTTTTGATCTGCTTCAACGTTCTCATAGATGTATGTAGCGCTTTCCTTATTGATCATTTCATCCTGCTGTGCTTGTACGACAAAGGTCGGTGTATAAATAGTGTCAATATTGTTTTGCACTTGTGTAATGAGCTCTCCAAGATCTTTAAACATACCTTGTGAATTCTCAATTAGTTCCGCTACTTCCTGCTGAATTTTATCAGAATCCTTGCCTTCTAGTTGCTTAAATTCTTTTGCTTTAAATTTGTATCCTTTTGTAAGCTCTTCCTCATTGTCAAAAAACATTGGTGCACACATTGGTATTATCCCTTTAACCTGTTCAGAGTATGCCAGTCTTAATCCTAAAACTCCTCCAAGTGATAATCCAGCAACAGCTATTTCCTTATAGCCAAGCTCCTTCAGATGATTGAAGGCATTTTGAACATCCTCCCACCATTCATCAGCGCTTGCTTTCACCAATTCTTCCGGTTCTTGTCCATGTCCACGGTATATCGGAGCATGGCTGGTGTATCCTTTCTTTTCCAAAAAACGCCCCATCATTCGTACATCAGCTGAATGTCCTGTAAACCCATGTAATAACAATACCGCACGTGGGCCTGCTTCAAACGTAAAAGGTTTTGGAAGTTTAACTTTCATTATGGAACAACTCCTTATTCTGTTCTGTTTGTTCGTGTGTTGTTTTGCTCATTGCGCATTTTCTTCTGCTCATTCCACTTGCTTTTCTGCTCATTCCGCTGGCTCTTCTGCTCATTCCACTTGCTTTTCTGCTCATTCCGCTGGCTCTTCTGCTCATTCCACTTGCTTTTCTGCTCATTCCACTTGTTTTTCTGCTCATTCCGCTTGCTTTTCTGCTCATTCATACCACTTTGCTAATTCCCTTTACTTACCATACCCTATTATTTAACACTTGAAAATAAATAAACCCTTATCACATCATTTGCGATAAGGGTTATCATTTATTGAAGGACATATGCACTTAGGAAAGCTAGAATAAAAAATAACGTTCCAGTAACCACTGTACCACGATGCAAAATCAAATCTGCACCACGTGCTTTTTGCTTACCGAAAAGTTGTTCCGCACCACCTGAAATTGCTCCAGACAGCCCTTCACTTTTACCTGACTGTAATAAAACAAGTACAATCATAATAACTGCATCAATAACTAATACTATATTTACGAACTCTACCATTATTCAACGGCACCTCCTGTAACGCACAATTACCTATATGTACTTTAGCATAATATTCGTTGAGATAGCAAGTGATTTTTTGCAAAACTTTGGACGTTTAACGATTTTCATTCTATCATATATTTATAATAAGTTTAGGATTGGATGGATACAAGTGGAAAAATCATTTTGGTTACAAATGCCGGATCTTGTCGATGTTTATGTTAAGAAATGGTTCAATGATTCAAGAAAGCCAAAAGCCATCGTACAACTCGCACATGGCATGGTAGAACACATTGGCCGATATACCGAATTCGCTGATTTTTTAGTAGAAAATGATATCTTTGTTTATGGAAATGATCACCGTGGTCACGGTAAAACAGGAGAGAAACAGGGATTATTTGGCTATCTGGCTGATGAAGATGGATTCAAAAAAACAAAAAATGATCTATTACAAATTACATCAGTAATAAAACAGGAGTACCCGGATACACCATTAATTTTAATCGGACACAGTATGGGTTCATTTTTAGCCAGAAATTATATTCAGGAAAACAGTGCACTTATTAATGGGGTTATTTTATCTGGAACAGGTCATTATCCAAAATCAACGAGTCACTTGGCAAAATATATAGCTTCCACACTTCCGCCAAAAGAAAAATCAAAGTTAATGAATTCTCTATCATTTCATTCGTACAACAAACATTTCAAAAGTCGTAAAACCAATTTCGATTGGCTTACAGCTGATGAAAAAATTGTTCAGACATATATGGAAGATCCTTTTTGCGGACATATACCAACAGCAAGGTTTTTCTATGACTTAATGGATGGCATTATAACAATTCACAACCAAAAATTAAATAAATCGATTCGATCTGACCTGCCAATGCTTCTGTTAAGCGGAATGGAGGACCCTGTCGGTGATTATGGTAAGGGAGTCTGGAAAACTGCTCACCTCTACAATGAAGCGGGGCTTGAAAATGTTATCACAATGTTATACGAGAATGGAAGACATGAATTATTAAATGAAATCAATCGTGATGAGGTATATCAGGCCATTTATCAATGGATTCAGCAACAAATCTAGCGTAAAGCGTTTTCATTGTGAAACCTTTGTGGCGCCAACTGACAATACTTGAATTCATAGTATTAAAGGGTATAAAATATAAAATAGATAAATGAATTTTTAACTGAAGGGTTGGTTTAATAAATTATGATTCAAGGGATAGCAGCATCAAATGGCATAGCGATTGCTAAAGCATATCAGCTAGTTACACCAGATTTAACATATGAAGCAAAACCGATTGACGATCCGAACAAAGAGGTTGAACGGTTGGAAAAGGCATTGGAAATATCCAAACAGGAATTAGAAAAAATCAAGGCACATACTAAAAAGGAAATGGGTGATGAGCATGCCGAAATCTTCTCCGCTCATTTGCTTGTTTTAAGTGATCCGGAGCTTATTAATCCTATTAAGGAAAAAATCAATTCGGACAACGTAATGGCTGAAGTTGCTTTAGACGAAACAGCCAATATGTTTATCGACATGTTTAAAAATATGGATAACGAATACATGCGTGAACGTGCAGCCGATATTCAGGATGTTAAAAAACGGGTGAAAGCGCATTTGCTTGAGGTAACTTTTCCAGATCCTGCATTAATCGATGAAAAAGTCGTTGTAATTGCAAATGACCTGACACCCTCTGACACTGCACAATTGAACCGGGATTTCGTAAAAGGCTTCGTTACCGATGTTGGCGGACGTACGTCACATTCAGCTATTATGGCGCGTTCTCTTGAGATTCCAGCTGTAGTTGGAACAAAGGAAATCACGAGTTCCGTTAAACAAAATGACATGGTGATCGTTGACGGAATTGAAGGAAACGTTATTATCAACCCTTCAGATGAAGAACTGGCAACGTATAAGGAGAAACAGGAAACCTTTGCGAAACAAAAAGAAGAATGGGCTAAAATGAAGAATGAGCCTACAAAAACCTCAGACGGCGAGCAGGTTGAACTTGCTGCCAATATCGGAACACCTGACGATGTATCAAGCGTTCTTGACAATGGTGGGGAAGGCATCGGCCTCTATCGTACAGAATTTTTATACATGGGTAAAAACCAGCTTCCTACCGAAGAGGAACAATATAATGCATACAAGTCTGTGCTCGAACAAATGGACGAGAAACCAGTCGTTGTTCGAACATTGGATATCGGTGGCGATAAAGAGCTAAGTTATCTTGACCTGCCAAAAGAATTAAACCCATTCTTAGGCTTTCGTGCGATTCGCTTCTGTTTGGAAAATGAAGATATTTTCCGCACACAATTACGTGCCTTATTGCGTGCAAGCGTACACGGTAATTTAAAGATTATGTTCCCTATGATTGCCACACTCGAAGAATTTCGCCAGGCTAAAGCAATTCTTGTAGATGAAAAAGAAAATCTAAAAAAAGAAGGCACTAGCATATCCGATCAAATTGAAGTTGGAATTATGGTTGAAATTCCATCCACTGCTGTAATTGCAAAACAGTTCGCCAAAGAAGTCGACTTCTTCAGCATTGGAACAAATGATTTAATTCAGTACACAATGGCAGCTGACCGTATGAATGAACGTGTTTCTTATTTATATCAGCCATATCACCCAGCAATTCTAAACCTGGTAAGCACCGTAATCGATGCCGCGCATAATGAAAACAAATGGGTCGGTATGTGCGGTGAAATGGCCGGTGATCCAATTGCCATTCCTGTTCTGTTAGGACTTGGCTTAGATGAATTCAGCATGAGTGCAACATCCATCCTGCGAGCTCGTACACAAATTCACGACCTATCGATAGAAAAGCTAGCATCGTACAAGGATAAGATCTTGTCGATGGGAACAGCTGAAGAAGTTGTAGAATTTGTTAAGGAGAAAACAGAATAAATCTAGTTTGCTGCTCGAACCATTTGGTCCGAGTAGCTTTTTTTGTAAACATAGTTTGTTGCCTGGTTCTGGTTGATATATCCAGATTTGGGTCGATATGACGCTATTTCAGTTGATATATTCTCTTTTCGATTGATATCATGCTATTTCAGTCGATATATTCTCTTTCCGGTTGATATCTCGTCAATTCCAGTCGATATATTCTCTTTCCGGTTGATATCACGCAATTCCAGTCGATATATTCTCTTTCCGGTTGATATCAGGTTAATTCAGTCGATATATTCTCTTTCCGGTTGATATCACCTCATTCCAGTCGATATATTCTCTTTCCGGTTGATATCACGTCAATTCCAGTCGATATATTCTCTTTCCGGTTGATATCACTTTAATTCAGTCGATATATTCTCTTTCCGGTTGATATCACGTGAAGTTAAACATGTCCAACCACCAATAACTTATGTCATTCCGAAATTATCTCCAGCTTATTCTCAATCCGATTTCGTCCTCTATCCCTGGGAATACGCTCCGGATACCCAATCTGCATAACAGCAGCAACCTTCATTCTTTTACTATCCAATCCAATATCCTCTACAAATCCTTCATCATGCATGTATGGAGTGATTGTCCAAAGCATGCCAACACCATACTCCCACGCTGCCAATTGTGCATTCTGGATAAACGCACACACCGCAGCATACTCCTCTTCGTGACGTACAGGATCTTCTTCTTTTTCGAAGTAAATCAACGCATGCTGTGGAATCGCCAGCAGAAAGTCCCGCATAGATGCAATCATTTTTTGAGTTTTTGGATCAACATCTGCCTTAAGCATTCCAATTCGTTGATAACTTGCAATAATCGCATCGACAAAAGCTTGTTTACCTTCCTTTTGAAAAAGCTTTATATTCCAGGGTTCTTTCATATAATGTGTAGGTGCATACGACCCATAAGTGAAAATTTCTTTTAAAACAGCTTCCTCTACTTCTTCTTTTTTAAAATTATGGATAGATCTTCGTTGTTTTATTGCCTGCAAAATATCGATGGGTTTCACCTCACCTGTTTACTCAAATTGCTGCCCTGTCATCACCGTCATAAAATTTGTATAAAATTTCTTATAATCTAGTTCGAACGCAATGCGGTGCAGTTTCTTTTTCTCTGTTTCTTCTGTAATGGCATATGGACGAATATCCGCAATACTCTGCCCTCTAACTATTCCATCTTTTTCTACGATTTGTACTGGCAATGTTTGATAGCCTAACATATCCTCATTGATGACCGCCATTAGAGTAAGTACGTCATGCAACGGGCTCCCTTGAATATTTGGGTTACGTTCTTTATAAAAATCATAATAATAATCCAATAACGTTTTGATTACCTTCGATTCGTCTGCCATGTCAATGTAATCAACCATACGGGGAGTCGCAATCGCCTGTGACGTTACATTCAATGGTATAATAGTAACATTATGAGCATATTTTAACACAATCTGGGCTGCAATAGGGTCCCCATAAAAATTTGCCTCAGATACAGCGGTGACATTTCCGGGAACCCAGAATGCCCCACCCATTATATAAAAACCTTTAACATTAAGCATACGTTCCTGATATAAAATAAACATCGTTGCAAGGGAAGTTAATCTTCCAATGTTAACAATAATCAATTCATCCTGATGTTTCTCAATAAGGTCGATAATCCCAAAAAAGTTTTCAATGACATCACCATTTTCAACCTTTGGAGGAATAATAGGGCCTAGCCCGTATTCTCCATGAATCTCTGGAAAAAATTCCGGCGTCTCACCTGTCATCGGTATTTCAGCTCCACCAAATACTTCTATTCCTTCAGCAACATTATAAAGATCTCTGATGTAGTGCACACTTGCTAAAGCCTTCTCCCTTGCAATATTTCCATAGTCAGCTACAACCCCAACCACATCAACCTTATCATTAAAATAGGAATAAATAAGTCCAACCGTATCATCAATGCCAATATCACCAAAGACTAACACTTTTTGCACCAATAGTATTCCCCCTTTGTAAATATCTGTTAATTACACCTTATTCCAGCAGGGGTTTGTCCTATGTTTCTTTATCAGAGATGCCACCTTTTCACTCTTACAATCGAATGTAGTAGTGAAAAGGTGGCAAATTTTAATATTGAATTGAAGTTTTTGAAATATGGTTGAAGTTCTCCATACCAAGTTGGAGTTCTTCCCATCCGGTGAAGCTCTCCTATCTTGTCAGTCACACCAACCAAAAAGAGACGGATTCACTCCGCCTCTTCATAGTATCAGTATTATTT
>JBDNGJ010000112.1:0-32255 GCA_041689365.1 Virgibacillus sp. | reverse complement strand
TAAAAGTTCGTTTGATTATGATTGACACCAATCAATCATTGTTGTCTTAGCTTTAAAAATTGAAATCAGGGTTTAAAAGTTTAACTTTTAACCTGTTTTCTTGACATACTGGTTGTTTTGTTCAGTTTTCAAGGAGCAAATCACGCTGTTAATCTATTTATTTCGACAGCATAAAAAATTATATCATCGTTGCCGATTATTGTCAATATTAGAAAATGCAGTTTGTCATCAATCCTAAGTGGCAAAAAATTAATTGCGCTCATGCAATAAGAAAAGACTAGTACATTCTGAACTACCAACAAAAATCAACATTTTATTTGCTGTTTTTTTGACAGCAGAATCAATATTACTACCGCTAACCAAAAAAGTCAACGGTATATTGCAATCGATTTTCACAAAGTGTGTGGAAATATTATCCACTAACTTAAAACGCAGACTAGACTATTACTTCACCTTCCCAATTCATCATTCCGCCAGCCATATTTGATACTTTAAAACCGTGTTCATCCATGAACGATGCCGCGGTCATACTTCTATTACCTGAACGGCATACTAATACATAATCTTTACCTTTGTCTAGATCATTCATAGAATGTGGAATTTTTTCAAGTGGAATATGCTTTGCATTTGGTATCTTTCCTTGTGCTACTTCTTCATCTTCCCGCACATCCAAGACAACTGTATCATTGTCTGCTTCAATTAACTTTTCTACTTCCTTTGGGGTTACTTCATTAATATGATCCATTTAAAACCATCCTTTTTATCAGTGTATAATTTTATTTTAACGCCGCGTATGAATAGGTTGCAACTATCTAACACAAAATAAATCAACTAAACATCAGTGAGGTGATTTATATCAAGCATTTCATCACAGTAGTTGGGTTGCTTTTTTTGCTTGTACCAATCAATACAAATGCAGCGGATAAGCAAAACAGTGCACCAACCCCTAAAACAATTGCTAAATATGAAGAAGAAATAACAGGGGACTCTCAGAAAGATACAATACTACTAAAAGGAATTTTATTTTCACATGATACAGATTACTTCAGGGATATTTGGACCGAAATTACAGCTGACAATCAACAAGAATGGAAAATTCCATATGAGGGTGGATATGATCCTGAGCTACAATTTATTGACCTAAATCACGACAGGGTTAATGATATTTTTTATCAGAGTTCAACTGGCGGAAGTGGAGGGTTGTACTATTACCATTTACACACATTAAAGAATGACGAATTGAAAGAAATACCCCTACCTGAACAACCTTATGTAAAAGGTGAATTCAGAGAAAATTTTAAGGTAGAAATTCAAATCTCACCTGAGCAAGAGCCGTATATTGTTGACGTTGAAAACCGGGCTTCAGAATATATTCAGCTTGGTATATATAATAAAGAAGGAAAACTGATAGAAGAAAATTCATCAGCAATGGTTGATCCAATAGCTTTCTTTGACCCCGTAATAATCAGCAAGCAAAAAGGATACGGATTAAAGAGCTATCAGCAAATAAGTGGCGCTTACCATGCAGATCAATTAGGAACAGTTGAAACGGTTTGGTATTACGAAGATGGGAAATGGATAGTATTACAAACTGAATGGGTGCCATCTAATTAAAAAAACAGGGTCTCTTCTGTAGATTTAGAAGAGACCCTGTTTTTTTAATTTGCTACTATATTAACCAGCTTACCAGGTACCACAATCACTTTGTGAATTGTTTTCCCTTCAAGCCAATCCTGTATTTTATCATGTGCTAATGCCTGTTTTTCAAGTTCGTCTTTTGAGATATCTTTTGCTACCTTGATTTTTGCTCGAACTTTACCCATAACCTGTATAACAACTTCTGCTTCTTCTTCTACCAGTTTAGTTTCATCATGGATTGGCCACGTAGCATAAGTTATTGTCCCGGTGTTTCCCAGACGATTCCATAATTCCTCTGCAAGATGGGGAGCAACAGGTGAAATTAGTTTCACAAAACCCTCGATATAATGTTTTGGAAGGCTATCTGCCTTGTAGGATTCATTTATAAACACCATCATTTGTGAAATGCCAGTATTAAAGTGCAGGTTCTCAAAATCCTCCGAAACTTTTTTAACTGTTTCATGATAGACCTTCTCCAACGAGGAATCTTCACGGTTATTACTGATTTTCTCAGAAAGACTCCCGTCTTCATTTACTATCAAACGCCAAACACGATCAAGGAAACGACGTGATCCGTCCAGACCATTGGTAGACCAAGCAACCGCTGCATCCAATGGCCCCATAAACATCTCATATAAACGGAGCGTGTCTGCTCCGTGTGAAGCAATAATATCATCAGGGTTAACAACATTGCCCTTAGATTTACTCATTTTCTCATTGCCTTCCCCAAGAATCATACCTTGGTTATACAACTTCATAAACGGTTCTTTCGTTGGAACAACGCCAATGTCATATAAAAATTTATGCCAGAAACGTGCATATAACAGGTGAAGTACAGCATGCTCGGCTCCACCGATATAGATATCAATTGGCAACCACTCTTTTAATGCTTCTGGATCAGCTAGTTTGTCCGGGTTATCCGGATCAATAAATCGAAGGAAGTACCAGCAGCTGCCAGCCCATTGCGGCATTGTGTTTGTCTCACGGCGCCCCTTCATTCCTGTTTTAGGATCAACAACATTAACCCAGTCATTGTTATTAGCCAATGGAGATTCACCTGTTCCAGAAGGTTTGAATTCTTTCATTTTCGGCAGCTCAACTGGCAATTCCTCATCAGGAACAGCTGTCATTGTACCATCTTCCCAATGTATAATTGGAATTGGTTCTCCCCAGTAACGCTGTCTGGCAAATAGCCAGTCACGAAGACGATAGGTTACTTTTTTCTCACCCTTATTATTCTCTTCAAGCCATCCTATCATGGTTGTGATGGCTTCATCCTTATCCATTCCATTCAGAATATCAGAATTGACATGTTCTCCATCACCAACATAAGCTTCCTTGGTGACGTCCCCACCTGCAACCACTTCAACAATTGGTAGTTCAAATTTAGTTGCAAATTCATAATCTCGTTCGTCGTGTGCTGGAACTGCCATAATGGCACCAGTTCCATAAGACATCAGCACATAATCCGCAACCCAGATAGGCATTTTTTCATTATTTACCGGGTTAATTGCATATGCACCTGTGAATACGCCTGTTTTATCCTTAGCCAAATCAGTGCGTTCCAAATCGGACTTTGTTTGAATTTCCTTCATATAAGAATCAACTGCAACTTTTTGTTCTGCCGATACAATCGTCTCTACCAGCGGATGTTCAGGTGCCAATACGGCGTACGTTGCGCCAAATAAAGTATCCGGCCTTGTGGTAAATGCTGTGAATTCCTTATCATACCCATCAATTCCAAATGTCACTTCGGCACCTTCTGATCGCCCAATCCAGTTACGCTGCATATCTTTAATGCTCTCCGGCCAATTCACTTCATCTAAATCTTCCAGTAACCGATCAGCATAGGCGGTGATTTTAAGCATCCACTGCTTCATAGGTTTTCGGACAACTGGATGTCCGCCACGTTCGCTTTTTCCATCAATTACTTCTTCATTGGCTAAAACTGTCCCAAGGGCTGGGCACCAGTTAACAGCAACCTCATCCATATAAGCTAGCCCATGTTCATATAGTTTTGTAAATATCCATTGTGTCCATTTATAGTAATTGGGATCTGTTGTATTGATTTCACGGTTCCAGTCATATGAAAATCCAAGCTCCTGGATCTGCCGTTTAAATGTTTCGATATTTTGTGCGGTAAATTCAGCTGGACTGTTACCTGTATCAAGCGCATATTGTTCTGCAGGCAGGCCAAACGCATCCCAGCCCATCGGATGCAGGACTTCATAACCCTGCAATCGCTTCATCCGAGAGAAAATGTCAGTTGCTGTATATCCTTCTGGATGACCGACATGCAATCCCGATCCAGATGGGTATGGAAACATGTCTAACGCATATACCTTCTCTTTATTTGAATAAGTATTTGTTTGAAATGTTTTATTCTCTTCCCAATAACTCTGCCACTTTTTTTCTATTTCCTGATGGTTAAAACTCACTGCTATTTCCTCCTTTTTCCTTTAACAAAACGAATAAAAAAAGCTACTCATCCCAATGAAAGGGACGAGAAGCTATTACTCCCGCGGTACCACCCAAATTAACGCTAAACTGCTGCGCTCACTTGTATCCTTAACGCAGATTTACGACAGAAACTACTTCCATTCATTTCTGCAACTTCATAAAGGTGAGTTCGTAAATCTTCAGGAGCAGTTTACACCAGCCACTGCCTCGCTAAACCTGAATAAATTTATTACTAATCCTTCTCATCGTCGTTTACTTATTTATATCGAATTCTAATCAAAGAAAACTGGTTTGTCAAGCACTTACACATGTATTAGGCTTTCCCTGAAAATGTATTACATTCTAATAATCAACTTACTTCCCCCTCCATTTCGTGCTATGCTAAACTAATTACATTATAATCACTAAGGAGCCATCTATCTAAAATGCTAAAAGGTATATTAAATTTTACACATCATCTTCTGGAGGAATCCGTAGATAAAGGCGATACAGTTATTGATGCCACTTGCGGGAATGGTCATGACACTCTTTTTCTGACCAAACTAGTTGGAGAAAATGGTCATGTATTCGGATTTGATATTCAGGATCAAGCAATTACAAATACTAAAAATCGACTCGCCCAAAATAAATCAAACAATGCGACCATCATAAAAGATAGTCACAGCAATTTTATTCATCATATGCCAGTTGATAAGCTAACAAGACTTGGTGGAGCCATTTTTAACCTTGGCTACTTGCCTGGAAGTGACAAATCAGTCATAACCAGAAGTGAATCAACTATATTAGCTGTTGAAGGTATACTATCCCACATGAAACAGAATGGGATAGTTGTACTCGTTGTTTACCACGGACATGAAGGTGGAGAGTCAGAAAAGGAACAATTGGTAAGATACATGCACTTGCTCGATCAAAAATTGTTCCATGTGCTTTACTATGGTTTTATTAACCAAAAAAATGACCCCCCATTTATACTGGCGATTCAAAAGAGAAATTAATATGTGATTTTTGGCGAAGGAATCTACATGATCTCACACAATCGGAATAAAGGTACGAGCTCATCAAGATGTGGACATCAATTTAATTAAAATCAATAGTTGTTATGATGAGGAGGGTTTCCCATAACCGAACATCGGCAAAGATACAGTGAGAAATTCAGGAAAGAAACCGTTAAGTACGCACAAGAACAACGGCAAAAGAAGACTATGACGGATATTACGGATGAGCTGCAGATTCCACTAAGCAGTCTTCATGAATGGATGAAGCATTATCGTGAATTCGAAAATGAGCCGGTTGTAACTGAAAATCGTGTCAAGCAGCTGGAACTACAGTTAGTAGCGAAAGAACAGGAATTGAAAATGAAAGATAAGAAATTAAAAGAATCAGAAGAGGAAATAGCTATCTTTAGAAAACTTGGCTTATCGCCAAGCCTTAATGGCGAAAGCCTTAGTTGCACTTATGCAGAAAGAAAGTAGTTATACTTTCTTTCTGCTAAAAAAGGCGGAACACTTCTTCAGCAAACAAAAGCCATAAGGTTCGAATTTAATCATTGGTCGGAATTCGTAGTGATAATTCCTTATTTTACATCTATCAAAGTAAAGTGTGTCCTTGTAGAATACTCGGCATATCGCCAAGCCTTAATGTAGATAATCTAATCCTTAGTGCACTTATGCACTAAGAAAGTAGTTATACTTTATTAACTGCTACAATAAACCCCGGGAAATTAATCCCGGGGTTTTCTAAATTTATAATATAATTTGGTATTCCAATGAAAAAAACGAGCACTTCTACCACTTATATGCAACAGCTCCTCAGTCACTTGCATTCCATCTTCAAGCTTCTTAACCTTAGGATCTCCTAAATACAAACCAACTAGACCCTGATGAACCATTTCATGAAAACCCGAATTCGGAAGAGACTGGACGTGTTTATCGGCCTGTTCTATAAAATAGGTAAAACGTTTCTTCATTTGCCCATGATTGTCATAGTAACTGCAGAAATTCAAATCCCCTTCCAACTTATCTTCCTGCTGGTCAATATAATAATCCAACAAAATATGTAAACCTTGTACATATGGGAAGTAACTTCTATTAATATTGTCGGCAAGCTCCTTGGTCATCTTACCACCTAACGTATAGCTTACGAGACAGAAAATGCCTAAAGTAGATCCTGCTGAAGCAGAAAATTCATACCAGCTTAACGAATCTTCCTTATTTGCTTCATACCAATTCTTTAACCGGGAAATGCGCTCATCTTCCTTAACGTGTTTATGTACTTGAAGGTCACCATATAGTTGTTCCAGTTTCAAAATATAAGCACGAATAACCTCATATTGATCCAGATTCCGAAAAATCTTTTGACAGGTTCGTACGAGATCGGCTAGGTATTCCCCGTCAACTTGGTCTGTGCGAAGTTCATAATAATTTTTTATTGAATTCCCAGGACTTAAAGCATCAATCATCGCTTGGTGCAACAAACGGAAGTCATCAGGATCCATCGAAGTACTTCGGTCACATAGGTTGTCCAAATAATCACTAATCGTTTGATATGCAACAATAAAACGAATGGCCTCTTTCCATTTATACTCAGCTAACAAAGCATAAACAGCACCACCTAAACAGTGAAATCGCTTTGACTTAATACTCGCAAGCGCCTGTGTTCGTAACTCTTGATTAGGAATTTGGCTTGCTCGTTTTTGCCAAAAAGCTAATTCCGCATTCACTGCTGGGAAGATTTTTCAATAGACCGTTGCCATTAAAGTTAATGATGTTTTTGGTATAGTATACCCCAACTAAGTTCCTCCGTTCCCAAGACAATCATTCGATAATTGTATGAAAAATTTGCTATACTACCTATATCACCATAATTTTTAGGGGGATTCAAATGATACATTCTTATAAAAATAATAAACCTGAAATTCATGACTCCGTTTTTATCGCAAACGATGCTACTGTCATTGGTGATGTTATTATCGGCGAGCAATCAAATGTGTGGTTCAACACTGTAATTCGCGGGGATGTTGCCCCTACACGCATCGGGAAGCGTGTAAGCATTCAGGATCTTTCCATGATCCATCAAAGTCCTGACATGCCTGTCATAGTAGAGGATGATGTCACAGTTGGTCATCAAGTAACATTACATGCTTGTACGATTCAAAACAATTCGCTTATTGGTATGGGTTCAATAATACTTGATGGTGCAGAAATAGGTGAGCATGCTTTTATCGGTGCAGGCAGTCTTGTACCACCGGGTAAAAAGATTCCACCACATTCATTGGCTTTAGGAAGACCAGCAAAAGTTGTTCGCACACTTACCGACAAGGATTATGGCGAAATGGAACGTGTAAGAACCTCATATGTTGAAAAAGGGCAATACTACAAACATAATACAACTCTTGACTTGAAAAGATAGCAGCCAATAAGTAAAAACAGGCGATAAAGGTATACTCAACCATTCGCCATTCGCCTGTTTCCTTTTCAGACTACTGATTCTGTTTTCGAAAGTAATTCAATAGCTTGATCTCGTTTACTTAACTTACTCACATCAAACTTATTTTCGATATTAATTTGATGCCAAAGCATGAACATAAGAACTGTCCATATTTTTCTGCTGTAATCACCTTTTTCCTGACAATGGGCTTCAAGCAAATTGACAATATAGGGCTTATACAGTAGATGGTCAGTTTGACTCTCCTGTATTAAATTTCTCGCCCAGTCATTAAGCTCATCTTTCAGCCAATGCCGTATCGGAACCGGAAATCCAAGCTTTTTACGATCAATTACATGGTCAGGAACAATCCCGCGGAAAGCCTCACGTAAAATGTTCTTCGTTGTGCCGTTTGCAATTTTCATAGCAACGGGTAACTCACTTGCTACCTTGAAAACTTCCTTATCAAGAAATGGCACACGTAGCTCCAAAGAGTTGGCCATCGTCATTTTATCTGCCTTTAATAAAATGTCACCACGCATCCACGTATGAATATCCACATATTGCATTTGGTCCACGATTGGAAAATCGCTCACACGGTCATATAACTTTCCTGTAATCTGTTGATAACATGTATTTTCATTATACGTTTTTAGAATCTGGGGTTTTTCTTTATCCTCAAACATTTTCGCATTTCCAATGTATCGTTCACATAGTGGCGTGGTTCCACGTTCCAGAAAGCTCTTTCCACGTACACCTTCAGGCAGAACTTCTGCGACTCGTGCCAATAGATTTTTAGCCGGTGCTGGAATAGAATTGAACATTTTTAATGATTCTGGCTCTCGATAAATATTATATCCGCCAAATAGCTCATCCGCACCTTCTCCTGACAATGTAACGGTAACATGTTTGCTAGCCTCACGAGCCAAGAAGTATAGCGGTACACAAGATGGATCTGCTAGTGGATCATCCATATGCCACATAATTTTCGGCAGTTTTTCAACATACTCTTCTGGTGAAATAATATAGGATATATTTTCGACATCTAGTTTATCTGCAGTTTCTTTTGCCACATCAATCTCCGAATAACCTTCACGTTCAAAGCCAACAGAGAACGTTTTAATATTTGGATTGATTTTTTTTGCCATTGCTACGATAATCGTTGAATCGATACCACCGGATAAAAATGAACCAACAGGAACATCACTACGCATATGCTTACTGACAGAGTCGTACATGACATCCTGAATTCGTTTTATCCAATCCTTTCTTTCCATTAGAACCGGGTTAAATGTAACAGACCAATATTGTTTGAAAGCTATTGGTTTACCAGGATTTTTAACAAAGTAATGACCAGGTTCAACTTTATTAATCCCAGCTGTCATCGTCAGTGGTTCAGGTGCAAACTGGAAACTTAAGTAGTGCTGTAATGCCTCAATATTGACTTCTTCATTTTCCATTAATAACGTAATACTCTTCTTCTCAGAGGCAAATACGATTCCCTCCCCCATCTCATGGTAAAATAGTGGCTTAATACCAAATGGATCGCGGGCACCATAAAAAGTTTCTTGTTCTTTATCCCAAATCAATATGGAGAACATACCCCTGAGGTACTGAAATGCATCTTCCTTATGCTTCGAAAATAATGCAGCTATTACTTCCGTATCAGACTCTGTTGTAAATTCATATCCCTCATCCTGTAGGTCGTTCCTTAATTCCACGTAATTGTATATCTCACCGTTAAAAACAAGCCACAGTTTTTCATCATCATAGTTCAAAGGCTGCGCACCGTATTCTATATCAATTATACTTAACCTTCGAAATCCAAAAGAAACAAAATCATCGTGAAAATAACCTTCATCATCAGGGCCTCTGTGAGACATACTATTATTCTGATCTCTAAATAGATTTTTATATACATCGTTTGGTTTGCCAGGGTTATTACGTAGAATACCGATAAAGCCACACATTGTTTATCCCTCTTTCTTGTAAAAAATTCTTATGCTAGTCTTTGCCGAATTTAAAATGTGCTTACTTTTAATATATATAGTTATTAAAAGCATTTCCATTTCAAAATTTATTAGACGAAATTGATTTTAGTTAACGATCTCAAAGCTTTTTAGCATGTAATCAAACCTTGCACCATGACCTTCTGCTGCCTCTAAGAAATAACTTTGCTTAATAACAAACACCTGATTATTTTCTGTTTCTGTTACATAATATTTTAGAACTGGTGTGTCCCATTGCTGTCCTGTTTTTCCTGCCTCATTCGTATATCCCGGACCAATCCCCCTGATCACGACACCATTAATAGGGACTTTAACTTGTTCTTCCTGTCTTAGTTCCATTTTGTTTTCTGCCAAAGAGTTCTTAATGGATTCAACCGTCTCTTCGGTAGTTGCATCTTTACGCATAATTTCCATTGAAACTTCCGGATACCTTTCTGCCAGTTCTTGCTCAGGTACAATCCGATCGCTGCTGTCTCCTTCAGCCATCTTATAGCGTGAATCATCAATATAGATGACATACCGGAGCTCTTCATTTGTTTCCAACTGTACGTCGGTATCCTCCTTATGCCCTTCAATTTCAATCTCCTGCTCCTTTTCCTCAACAAACATATTCTTCAGATTTTGTATCATTGCCTGACCTGGGTCTGTCATGCCGAAAACAGCAATTGCAACGATTGCAGCAGCCGTTAGTCCGGAAATAATTCCTTTCTTGCCTTTCTTTTTACGGGAGCCATGAGAAGGAAATAGTTCTTTGTTAATTTTACTCCACGTCTCATTCTTTAATTCCGGAGCAGAGTTTGTATCTTTTGTAAGTTCATCTTCTATTTTTTTATCCAGCTCTTTTTCATTCATCCTTCATCCCTCCCATCGCAACTTTTAACCGTTGTCTTCCTTTATAAAGCCTTGACTTTATCGTATTTACATTTGCGTCGAGCATTTTGGCAATTTCCTTTTCGGTAAAGCCATTTAAGTACTTTAATGTCAGGATTGTTCGATCCTTATCATCCAGTTCATCCAGCCCCAGTTCCAGCTCATCATACTGCCGCTCGTTCTCGGCATTACGTTGTAACTGGTCGAGTAATCGATCCGATTCAACATTGATTGCCTGTTTAGACCTTTTCGATAAATAACTCCTGCTTTCATTTATTAATATTTGATAAAACCATGGTTTAAATGGTCGCTTCACGTCAAAAGATTCAATATTGCGGTAAATTTTAATAAATGTCTCTTGAACAATATCCGATGCATCACTTCTGTTTTTCGTAATCGAGTAGGCTGTTCGAAGTGCATAGTCCGCGTGTTTTTCATATAAACGCTTAAAGGCTTGCTGATCACCTTTCTTTACTTTTTTAATAAGTTTAGACTCGTTCTCATTCAATGACTTACACACTCCCTTCAAAACGTTCCTACTATATATACGAGTAAAATCAATTAAAAGTTTTCGCCAAATAAAAAAAGATATTGCATGAGCAATACCTTTTTACTTTTACCTATTATCTTTTACTAATGCTTGTAATTCTTCTACCTTATCTGTTTTCTCCCAAGGGAAAAGGATATCTGTTCTGCCAAAATGCCCATAAGCCGCAGTATTCCTAAATATTGGACGCTGTAAATCGAGCATTCGAATAATACCGGCTGGACGCAAATCAAATAATTTGCGAACCGCTGTAACCAAAGCTTCTTCACTCACTACACCAGTTCCAAAAGTATCGATTGCAATGGAAACCGGTTCAGCAACTCCGATTGCGTATGCTACTTGAACTTCACACGTTTTTGCAAGATCTGCTGCTACAATATTTTTGGCTACATAACGAGCTGCATATGCACCAGAACGATCCACCTTAGTGGAGTCCTTCCCGCTGAAAGCACCACCGCCATGGCGTGCATAGCCGCCATATGTATCAACAATTATTTTACGTCCTGTCAAGCCCGCATCCCCTTGTGGGCCACCAATAACAAAGCGACCTGTCGGGTTAATGAAATATTTCGTTGATTCATCCAATAGATGTTCTGGTACAACGGGACGAATTACATGTTCAATCAGATCTTTCTCTATTTGTTCTGAAGCTATATCCTGATGATGTTGCGTTGAAATAACAATGGTATCCACTTTCACGGGATTATCATGTTCATCATACTCAACAGTCACCTGTGTTTTGCCGTCAGGACGCAGGTAATCCAATATATTCTCTTTACGTGCATCTGCTAACCGCTTTGCCAATTTATGTGCCAGTGAAATTGCTAAAGGCATTAATTCCTCTGTTTCATTACAGGCAAAACCAAACATAAGCCCTTGGTCACCCGCTCCAATTGAAGCGATTTCCTCATCACTCATTTTACCTTGACGAGATTCTAGAGCATTGTCCACTCCGCCAGCAATATCTGCAGATTGTTCATCGATTGCTGTGAGTACTGCACATGTATCGGCATCAAAGCCAAATTTCGCCCGCGTATACCCGATATCTTTAATTGTTTGACGTACAATAGCAGGAATATCTACATATGTAGAAGTAGTAATCTCTCCTGACACTAAGACTAATCCTGTTGTCACAGTTGTTTCACATGCCACCCTGGCATTTGGATCACTTGATAAAATTTCATCTAAAATTGCATCTGATATCTGATCACAAATTTTATCAGGATGTCCTTCCGTTACAGATTCAGATGTAAATAATCGACGATTCGAAGCCATTTGGCTAAATCCTCCCCTAAGCTTATGGTACGGAACTCTATCTTTTCAGTATATGTTCATTGTTAAAATATGTTTTAATTAGAAAACCCAGCTTATGCAGTAAGAAGGTATTTAAACTTTCTTAAGCAAACAAAAAACCTTTCCTGCATTCATGAGGAAAGGAATTGTGGCCTTTCGCTCTTATTGTTCAAGGATATATCCTTGCACCAGATTAGCACCTTTTCACTAATGTGACGGTTGCCGGGCTTCACAGGGTCTGTCCCTCCACCAACTCTGAATAAGAGAGTGTCCGTTCGACAATATCGTATCGAAATAGCCTTTCGATGTCAACTATTTGCTTGTCACATACACGATTGCCACTAAAAATTCATATAAATAATCATATTATTAGTATGGACTATTTTAATTAATGTGTTATACTAATAGTCAGATTTAGATAATTAGAAAATTGAAGGTTATCGCCTTTCCATACAAATCCATCAAAAAGGTAGGTATTACAAATGAAAACGGTGGAACAATCACTATTTTTAAAAGATTTACTTTCGCATAATAATTTACAAAAAAACCTTGCTGTACCCAAGTTAGTTGAAAAGATTTTATCAAGTAAAGAAGGTACTCTAACCGCAACGGGTGCGGTTTGTGCAACTACCGGTGAGTACACTGGCCGTTCACCCAAAGACAAATTTATTGTACGTGACGATAGTTGTGAAGAATTTATTGATTGGGGTCCGGTGAATCAAGCAATAGATGAAGAATCATTCGAAAGACTTTATGAAAAGGTTATCACCTATTTAAAGAACAAGGAAGAGTTATTTCAATTTAAAGGATATGCTGGTGCTGATGAAAAGTATCGCTTGCCGATTGAGGTTATAAACGAATATGCATGGCATAACTTATTCGCTCGCCAATTATTCATTACACCGACAGATGATGAATTAAAAACCCATCAATCCGAATTCACCATTGTGTCTGCTCCTACATACAAAGCAGATCCAGAGGTGGACGGGACAAATTCTGAAACGTTTATCCTGGTATCGTTTAAAAAACGAGTCATCCTAATTGGTGGTACCGAGTATGCTGGTGAAATCAAGAAATCCATTTTCTCCATAATGAACTACCTATTACCACAACGCGACATTTTATCCATGCATTGCTCAGCGAATGTTGGCCAGGAAGGTGATGTTGCATTGTTTTTCGGTTTATCCGGGACAGGTAAAACAACGTTGTCTGCTGATCCATACCGCCGTTTAATTGGCGATGATGAACATGGCTGGGGTCCAAATGGTGTATTTAACATTGAAGGCGGCTGCTATGCAAAATGTATCAATCTATCTCAGGATAAAGAACCGCAAATTTACAATGCCATTCGTTTTGGTTCAGTACTGGAAAATGTAATTCTTAACGAAGAATCACGCTTACCTGATTATGATGACACATCATTAACTGAAAACACACGAGCAGCATATCCGCTTGAAAATATTGATAATATTACTACACCAAGTATTGCTGGTCACCCTAACACCATAATTTTTCTAACAGCAGATGCATCAGGAACATTACCACCAATCAGCAAATTAACGAAAGAACAGGCGATGTATCATTTTTTAAGTGGATATACGAGTAAACTGGCTGGTACAGAGCGTGGTGTAACAGAGCCACAAGCAACTTTCTCAGCTTGTTTTGGCTCCCCGTTTCTCCCATTACCACCATCAACATATGCCAAAATGCTTGGCGATAAAATAGACCAATATAGCGCTAGTGTATTTTTAGTTAACACTGGTTGGACTGGTGGTTCCTATGGAATTGGAAAGCGTATGAAACTGTCGTATACAAGGGCAATGATACATGCAGCGCTGGAAGGGGAACTCAATACAGTTGAAACAACCCACGATGATGTCTTTGGACTTACAATTCCAATGCATGTACCTGGTGTACCTGATGAAGTACTTGTACCAAAGAATACGTGGGCAGATAAATCTGCGTATGATCTGGAAGCAAAAGCACTTGCAATGAAATTTCATGAAAACTTTAAGAAATTTAAGTTAGCAAGTAACGAAATTAAGGAAGCAGGTCCTTTATACCGATCTGTATAACTATGGTTTCCTCATCCCAAAAGGATTTTAATATATGAAGGAAAAATTTTGGCAGCACATGCTGACAGCCGTTCTCGTTTTTTCGAGAGCGGTTTTTTTAACATTTGTACGCTAACATAAGAACCACTTTAGCGATAATCCAAGTATTATAACCGATGATCACATAGGCATTCACACAATTTTTTAAATGACATAGGCTATGGTGACAATATACAACCTGATATTTGTATTAATAAAACTTATGTATGTTTCATATATTTACAAACTTATTGGAAAACCAGCCATTGAATAGTTAAATTCTATTTTCACCATTCAACTAAGGAGGGAAGCCTATGACATTTCTTACCTTAGATCACGTTTCACACCATCACTTTTCAAAAAAAGATTTTACAAAAACCCTCAACAATATATCTTTTACCGTAAAGGAAGGTGAAATTGTTACCCTTTTAGGCCCCAGTAACTGTGGAAAGTCAACGATACTTTCTATTATAGCAGGAATTATCGAGCAGACTACAGGAGATGTGCTGCTCCAACAGCAGCCAATCAGTAAATCAGAACCGTCAATTGGCTACATGCTGCAACAGGATTATTTGTTTCCTTGGAAAACGATAATTGATAACGTTCTTATTGGACCCAAAATTGGTAAAAACCAAACAATAGAAGTAAAAGAAAAAGCAATTAGTCTATTGAAAGAAGCCGGATTCACTAATGTTACGCGTGTATTTCCAAATTCCTTGTCATTCGGTATGCGTCAGCGCGTTGCCTTAGTTCGCTCACTGATAACTGATCCAAAAATTCTATTAATAGATGAACCATTTACTGCACTCGACTATCAAACTAAGCTAAAGCTGGAAGAATTAATGTTACGATTACTTAAAAAGTACAACAAAACAGCAATACTGGTAACCCATGATATTAGTGAAGCTATTGCTATGAGTGACCGTATAATCCTGTTGGATGCTAATACCAGATCAATTGGAAAAACCTTTGAAGTCCCTTTAGAACTACGAAATGAAGCACCCTTTTCGGTACGAAGACATCCGAAATACCTGTTACTATTCGAAAAAATCTGGGAAGAGATAGAGCCGAACACGCCGGAAACAAATAGCGGGCAACCAAAATGATGTTTAATTCAGATATGCAACTACTTAAGGATTATAAAAACCAGGTGAACCATGATAGAAAAATCATCTTCTTATGGCAATTAATTATCCTTGTCTCCTTTATTATTTTTTGGGAAATAGCTGGCAGAATGGATTGGATAAATCCATTGATATTTAGTTTTCCTTCTGAGATATTTAGTATTTTGTTAAACAAGTTTTCAGATGGAACAATAATCTCCCACTTACAAATTACTTTGATTGAAACAGTATTAGGTTTATTAATAGGAACCATTGTGGGGATTATATTTGCCGCTGTTTTATGGTCATCATTGCGGCTTTCCAAAATAATGAATCCCTTCTTAGTTGTTTTATATGCAATGCCTAAGGTTGCCTTTGCCCCCATCATTATCGTAGCAATTGGCCCTAGTTATGTATCTGTAATCGCTATGGGAGCAATCATTTCTGCAGCTATTACCACCCTAGTTATATATACTGCATATCGTGAGGTTGATCCAAACTATGAAAGAGTGTTAAAAAGCTTTGGTGCTAATAGAAGACAAATTTTTAGAGAAGCCATATTTCCGGCAACCCTACCAGCAATGCTGTCAATCGTAAAAGTAAATGTAAGTTTATCATGGGTGGGGGTTATCGTTGGAGAGTTCCTAATTTCAAAAGAAGGATTAGGATACTTAATCATTAGGGGCTTTCAGGGGTTGGACTTTCCACTCGTTATATCCATTCTAGTAGTAATTGCGCTTTGTGCTGTAATCATGTACAAAATTGCAGATTGTATAGAGAGACGATTTATTAAATATACAAACTAAAAATCGCCTGTAATGGGCGATTTTTAGTGTTTCTCTCTTTTTATAAATTCCATACAGTAGGATAAAACACCATCCTTCATAATAAAACTATACAACTTATTCTGCCTGACATTCTCTGGAACCTCTTTTAACATAACAGGGCCTTCAGTTTCATAGTAGGTCTCTTGAGGAATTAATTCTTTGATTTCAGCAAAGTAGACATTTTTAATAATGTTACCACCTTTACCTGCAACATAATATTGTCCAATGTACCTTATTGAATCAATCGTTCCTCCGGTTTCTTCCATAACCTCCCGAACAGCCGCTTCCTGTGCAGTCTCGTCCTTTTCTACTTTCCCTCCTGGAAATTCTAATCCACGATCCTTATGTCTGGTTAGCAGCCAATCATTTCTAAATTGACAAATTACCCATACATGTTTGGGTTCTTTTGAAAAAGGATGGTCATCAAACGATAATTTTACTTCATTATGGTAGTAATCTTTGAATGTATACATTATTTCAACTGCTTTCATATTCGATTAGTAACATTAATGGTTGATGTCTGTTATCTTCCATTTATCATTATATGTGAATTCAATTTCCACCGTATACGGCCCATATAAATCAGATTTATTTTCCTGTACAACTTTAACTACATTATCTTCTTTTTGTATCATATCATAGTCATTTTTTTCATTAAACCATGGAGGTGTCTCAGTTGGTTTTATATATAATCCACTTGACTTATTTTGATAATAATAATCAACATATTCAGCCGCCACATTTTTAGTCGTTACTTTTTCAAACTCCTCGAGCAATTCGTTCTTCGTATTATAATTGACAACTTTGTTATTACTGTCAATATCCTGTACAAGTGTCTGCATAAACTGGTTTGTCAGGGAAACAATCTGGTCATGAGAAAGCTGCTTTTCAGGACTTTCCTTTTTAACTGCACTTACTTTGGAATTTTCATGGTTATTACTATATTCAGCTACTGATGCAGTTTGAACTTCAGTTGTTTGGATCAAAAAAAATAACGGCAAAATAATAGTACAACTGATAATCCTTTTTAAATGTCTGCGATGTAAGTTTTTATTCATATTTATTGCTCCCTTCGTATTTATGTAGAAGCTCTTCTGATTATACTATTCCTTTTGTACAGGACATATAAACTTTTTGTGTTAAAAGAGACAGGAAAATAACTAAAACCTTCCCTGTAAATACGAATAACAGGATGTTAAGAACGTTCATTCAATGGCTGGACCTGATGCATAGTTGATATATAATACGAACTAACTGCTGCCTGCTATGACACCGCTTCGGAAATACACTACGCTTTCCGTGGGCGGCTGATGAGCCTTCTTGCTCCTACGTCGCTGCGTAGTCTCATCTAGGCCTCAGCTCCCACAGGAGTCTACGTGTATTTCCTCCGCTGGTTTTTGTTCACTTCACCTGTTAATAAATCAATGTTTATTACGGCATTGCATCTTAGTCACAGGGAATACTCCAACCTTTAACCAGAAATCTCTATCAGTGGAGGCAGAATACGCAGACTCCTATGGGAACAGCACGTTCCGAAGACCCCGGAAGAAGCGTTCTGTGCTTCTGAGGAGGCTGAGGTCGTGCCCATGGAAAGCGAAGTATTCTGCCGGAACGAATTCAAGCATTCAGCCATCATTAGAACAAAAGAAAATCTTCACTAATTCGCATTTTACATCTAATCAGCAACAAAAATAAATCCGAACTAATTCGAATTCTCTTCCAAGAATTTTGAATGATAGTTCGGATTTCACTTTGACTAAAACACTTTTTTCCAGCCACGTTCACCAAGTCACGTGTGTCCGTCTGAAAGAACACCCATGCTCTCTATATGTTTTTTTGTTGCCTCATCACCTAAGTCATGGATCATTTGAAAGGCTTCTGTCATTCCTATGTCATAATCATCGTTTGAACTATCATTATGGTATGGCACAATCGGAACATGGGATCGAAAAAATGAGCGATAATCAGCGTTATACATATCATCCATTTTATCGCGTAAGATTCGCACCTCATCTTCTGTTGCATGAATAACAAACTCTTCATTATTATCATATTTTAGTTGCGATATTTCCTGACTTCCTAAATTAATATAAAATTTCTTTTTTTCCATACAGCACCTCCTGCTAATAATTTGCCTCAAAAGCAGAGGATAAATGTATAAATAAATTAAAAACCCATCAATCTGCGAAGACTGATAGGTAACTTTACGATTTTATTTAATTAATTGCTGATTGTGACGCTCCTGCTCCATTAGCATAAATACATCGACCTCTCCCATGTGGGATACACATTGGTGTACCAAACATAGGGTCAAATGTCACATCACATTTCATTTGAAAAACTTCATGAACTAGTTTGCACGTAACAATTTCTTCTGGTTTGCCTTGAGCAAAAACCTGTTTATCCCTGATAGCCACAATATGATGTGCATAACGGCAGGCAAGGTTTAAATCATGCAATACCATTACAATAGTACGCCCATCCTTCTCGTTAAGCTCAAACAATAAGTCAAGCACATCAATTTGATGTGTCATATCCAAGTATGTTGTTGGCTCATCTAATAAAATCGTATCCGTTTCCTGTGCCAAAGTCATTGCAATCCAAGCACGCTGACGTTGACCTCCAGATAACGAATCAACTGAACGATCCTTAAACTCTATCATGTTAGTTGCTTCAAGTGCATTATTAACAGCATTTTCATCGTCATTTGACCACTGTTTTAAAAATCCGCGATATGGATGTCTTCCTTGTTTAACAAGCTCCATTACGGATAAGCCCTCTGGTGTTACAGGTCCCTGCGGTAAAATGGAAAGCTTTTTAGCTACATCCTTCGTCCCCATTTTCGCAATATGTTCACCATCTAACACTACGTCTCCGCTTTTCGGTTTAAGTAACCTAGCTAAAGAACGTAGCAAAGTAGACTTCCCGCAGCCATTCCCACCAATTAATACAGTGATTTCGCCTTTTGGTATTGTTATGTTTAAATCATCTATTATTACATCTTCGCCGTAGCCAAGTGTTAAATCCTTCGCTGTTAATGTTTGCATTGGAATCTCTCCCCATGTCTGCATTCTTTCACTACATATACAACTATTTTAGTATGTACATGCACAATTTTTCACATTGCATTATATATACAGTTTATTTGGTTTTTAGTTATAAGTCAATGACTTTGAGAATCATTTTCAATGAAAATTTATATTTTCAAAAAAACGTTGTTAGGATGCCACTTTTTCACTCCGGCATTCGATTGTACAAATAAGAAGGACATCCTTTGTAAAAAAGGCTTGGTTTTTCTACAACCATTTACCCTCATAATAGCTGTTGATAAACAATCTTGTGTCCGCTTTAAACCTTTATAATGCTTATTTTCCATAAAATAAGGTTCCTCATGTCAGCAAAATTAATAATGGGCGATGCTTTTGTAGTGGGCACTATTGGTTGTTTTGTGTTACTTTCGCGAAAGTTTCTGGATTATTTCTATACGAAGTAATTTTGACGGCATAATATTTTCATGATCACTCATAGCAATGAATTCATCTTAAGGTCATACAACATTTGATGTTGTTTGTATTATTTTTTTCAAAAATAATAATTTGTGTAGCTAATTTTGGTTCTCAAGCCGAAGAAGTGGCAACAAAATATCGACTATTTAGTGGATATCAAAAATCACTGTATTAACCGGATAGGTTGCTTAAAACAATAAACTTACGATAAAAAGCATTCCGCAATATCCTATAACAATTTACTTTTCACTATTTTATTTGACGCATTTCTCGGAAGCTGATCAATAAAATGAATCTCTTTAGGCAGCTTGTATTTAGCAAGTTTCTGACTGGCGTATTCCAGTATAACTTCAGCCGAAACAGATTTATCGATTGTAACAACAAAAGCAATGGGAACCTGCCCCCATTTATCGTCGCTCATTCCGACAACAGCTGCTTCCCGGACTGTATCCATCTCAGACAGAACACTCTCGATTTCTGTAGGGTAGATATTTTCACCACCAGATATTATAAGATCCTTTCGCCGGTCCACAACATATAAAAAACCTTCATCATCAAGATAACCCAGGTCACCGGTAGCCAGCCAGCCATCAGTTAGAGACTTTCCGGTTGCTGTATCATTCCTAAAATAGCCGTTGGTAACCATTGGACCTTTCACATGTATCTCACCTATTGATTTATCTACTGGATCAATTTCCAACTGGGCTGGGAATAATGGCTTCCCAGAAGAACCTATCTTGTTCAAAGCATCTTTTGGACTTAATGTCACAATTTGTGATGACGTTTCTGTCATTCCGTAAGATTGGAACACAGGAACATTACGAAGTTTTGCCTGTTCCAAAAGTGACTTTGGCGCTGGCCCGCCTCCAAGCAACACACAACGGAAGGAATCTGGAAAGAGATTGTCTCCAAGGTGATCAACCAGTTCCCTTAGCATGAGGGTAACAACAGAAACAATTGTCACACCTTTTGACATAATCGCATCGTGTACACTTTTTTTATCATATTTTTCAACTAAGTAAACAGGCATCCCATAAATAACGCTTTTTATAAATATAGACAAACCACCAACATGGAAAATAGGCAACGCATTGAGCCACTTATCATTATTATTCAGTCCCAGATTCAACATAGATCCTATTGCGCTCCACCAGTGATTACCATACGTATGAACTACTCCTTTCGGGAATCCCGTGGTACCAGATGTATAAATAATAGTGAACATGTCATCTAAGTTAATTTCCGTTCGCAACTCGACTGACTTCTCTTGAAGAATTTTAACTTCCGAAAACGTATATACAGGTACACTGAATTTTGTATCATGACTTTGGGCCAGTACATGTGAAACTTCTGCATCGCTAATCTGATATGCTAGTTCTTCTTCAGTTAAACGAGTATTAAGCATGACCGCAACAGCCCCAAGATAACTTAGTGCATGTATTGCAATTACCATATCAACATTATTTTTAGATAAAATAGCAACATGTGATCCTTGTTTAATATCTAATTGTGCTAGTTTTTGAGCAAAATGTTGGCTTTTTTCCTTTAAATCCAAAAAAGTTAAGGCCGTTCCATCCTCCAGTTCTATTGCAGTTTGATTTGGAGCGATAGTTGCTTGCTTTGTCAGCCAATGTGGAATTATTTCAGGCATAATGCTGGCCTCCTCATTCAGTAAATGAAAAACCTTTGCCTATCATAAGCAAAGGTCTCTCTTTAAAAGTTATTTCAAATCACGGGAAGCGTGGAAATTGCTTAAAGTCTGGCTTCCTTTTTTCTTTAAATGCATCGCGTCCTTCTTTCGCTTCCTCAGTTGTATAGTAAAGAAGTGTTGCGTCTCCACCCATTTGCTGTAAGCCAGCTAATCCATCTGTATCGGCATTAAATGATGCCTTTAGGAAACGAAGAGCTGTAGGTGATTTTTCAAGCATTTCTTCACACCATTGAAGCGTTTCATCCTCCAGCTTGTCCAGTGGGACTACAGTATTTACCATGCCCATTTGAAATGCTTCCTCAGCACTATATTGACGGCATAAATACCAGATCTCGCGTGCACGCTTATGACCAACCATACGTGCTAAATAACCTGCTCCATATCCAGCGTCAAAGCTGCCTACTTTTGGACCAGTTTGACCGAACACTGCATTATCGGCAGCAATTGTCAGGTCACAAACAACATGCAGTACATGACCACCACCAATTGCATAACCAGATACCATTGCCACAACTGGTTTTGGAATCGTACGGATCAACCTTTGCAAATCAAGAACATTTAGTCGCGGAACCTGGTCATCGCCAACATAGCCGCCATGCCCTCTTACCGATTGGTCTCCACCTGAACAAAACGCCTTGTCGCCAGCACCAGCTAAAATAACAACACCGATTGATGAGTCATCACGCGCGTCAACAAAAGCGTCAATCATTTCATTTACCGTTAGTGGTGTAAATGCATTGTGTTTTTCGGGGCGATTCATCGTTACCTTTGCAACACCATCATATTTTACATACGTAATTTCTTTATACTCTCGAACTTCTTCCCATTGTACAGTCATTGTTTTCCTCCTTTAATAACTATGTAGTTTCATAATGAATTATAAAACTCATTTACTAGTTTACCAAAAATTCCTGGCTGTTCCACGTGAATTGCATGACCGGCATTTTCAACAACCGCCAGTTTACTTGACGAAATGCGTTCTGACATCGATTTATTTATATCAATAAATTTCTGATCGTATGCACCAGCAAGTAACAGTACAGGAAAAGTAATATCTTGTAATTGATCCCACCACGATGGCTGCCGACCTGTCCCCATATAGCGAAGTGAATAAGCAAGACCTTCTGCAGATTGTGCTAACCTTTCATCACGGATTTTATTTTGAACATCACTTGGCAAACTTTTCTGTGTCTTAAAAAGAGGGATATTTTCCCAGAACTCTATGAATGACTCAATCCCATTCTGTTCAATACGAGCGGCAAGTTTTTCATCATGATTTACACGGCTCTCCCGGTCAGAATCTAAAACCAAGCCAGGTGAGGCACTTTCCAGTGTTAATGACTTAATTCGCTCTGGATAAAGCATTGCCATAGACAATGCCGTCCTTCCACCCATAGAATAGCCTGCAAGATGAATTTTTTCTAGCCCTAAGTAATCGAATAAATATACTAAGTCAGAGCTACATTCTTCCATTGTTCTTGGTGTACCTAAAGTTGTTTTTCCATGTCCCGGAAGGTCAATGGTAAGAATCTGATAGTGATCCTGCCAGTCATTTATAAAAAAATCCCAAGTAGCAGCTGTACCTGTAAAACCATGTAATAACACGACTGTCTCCTTACCTTCACCATCTATTTCATACCAATAAGATGCATCATCTACTTTAAAATACACAGAATCATCCTTTAATTCAACAGTTCGTTCTCGATTGCCTGCCATTTACTTCGATGCCATTCCATATTCACGGCTCTGTCAGTCTTCACTTCAATCACCGACAGTCCTTGACTCTCATAGCTTGACTGCAGCGCATCTCTTAACTCTGAATCATTATTAACATCAACATAATTTCCACCATACATTTCAACTATATGTTGAAAGTTAACATCCATCGGAGTGCCAAACAGCGCCTCAAAGTGATCTTTATAATTTACCTGTGGCAGAAAAGAAAAGATGCCCCCACCATTGTTATTAATTAAAAGTATCGTTAAGTTAAGCTTATATTGCTTTGCTGCCAATAACCCATTTGAATCATGGAAAAAAGATAAGTCGCCAAGTAACAACGTAACAGGATCACCTGTCGAAGCTGCACCTAACCCGCTTGAAACCATTCCGTCAATCCCATTAGCTCCACGATTGGCAAGTATATTTAATCTTTTTGGTGTCGTCATGAAAAAAGTATCGACATCCCGAATGGACATACTGTTACCAACATACAAGCTGCTCTCATCGGGAATAACTTCCATTAGAATCCTGGTAGCATCCCCTTCTGTAAGCATGTTTGAATCATCATGTTCCAGTAGATATTTTTTGGCTACTTGATTCATAGATTGCCACTTTTCCAGCCATTTTTCGTCAACCGTTATATCCGCAGCAGCCAAATCATTGCATAATAATTCCGGGTCAGCATAAATGAATTCAGTTCGATTTCCTGCTGGTTCACGATAACTTGCTTCGCTTTCTACGATATACTGAGGAATTTCAGAATGTTCCTTTGCATAAAAGAGGTAGGCTTTAGATACAGGCATTGCCCCAAATCGAATAATAAAGTCTGGTTTCAGTTGTTTACGAATCGAATCATTTCGTAATATTGCATCATACCCTTCGATCACCTGATCTTTATGGTGCTGACCAGATCTCACCTGTGACAACGGATCAGCCAGTATTGGAACTTGCCATGATGCAGCAAGCTGTACGACTGCCTCAGCAAACTCTTTATCCAATTGTGGACCACAAACAAGTAACCCTTTTTGATGTGACTGTAATTTCTGAATTAGATGATTCAACTGATCCAAATGTAACCTTCGTTCTCCGTTAAATACAGGGTAATATGCTTGATCATTCCGCCGCCCCCACAAACCAGCTATAGTAAAATCCGGAATTAGTGGTTCACGCAACGGAAAATTTAAATGGACTGGACCTGCATTACCATTTGTAGCAGTATTTACTGCTCGTGATGCTTTACTTCTCGCATATTCCAGCATTTTGGAATCAGCTTCAGGTAATGCCATTTCGTGAAACCATTTCGCATAATACCCGTACAATCCGATCTGTTCAATCGATTGTGGTGCTCCTACATCCCGTAATTCATGTGGTCGATCAGCGGTTAAAGCGACTAACGGAACGCGCCCATAATGTGCTTCTACAATGGCAGGATAATAATTTGCGGCAGCAGTGCCAGATGTACAGACAATTGCTACTGCTCGGTTTTTCTTTTTGGCTAATCCTAATGCAAAAAAAGCAGCCGAGCGTTCATCAATAATTACCCACTGGTTTATATCAGGATGTTGTGTCATTGTCATCGCTAATGGCGTTGATCTGGAACCTGGCGAGATAACTACGTCAGTTAAACCACTCTGAACGAGCTCATCCACAAAGTTTGCAATATATCGTGTTAATACTTCTGTATAATCCATCATTAGCCTCCTAAAACGGACAGCATTGGCAGAAACTTAATATTTGTTTCTTCATATTCAGCTTGTGGATCCGAATCCTTCACAACACCACAGCCTGCAAATAGTGATGCCTCATCACCTTGAATCAGACCCGATCTGATTGCAACAGCAAATTCGCCATTCTCGTTAGAATCCAGCCAGCCAATTGGTGCGCCATACCAGCCGCGATCCAACTGTTCCTGTTCACGAATAAACTTAAGTGATTCTTCGCGCGGAACGCCACCTAAGGCCGGTGTTGGATGCAGTTGTTTTATAATATCAAAAATGCTGTATCCCTTCTTTAAAGTAGCAGTGACTGGTGTATATAAATGCTGTAAATTTTTAAGCGGATATATTACTGGTTCCTTTGGGATTTGAATAGAAGTGCAATAAAGTTCCATTGCATTTTTAATCATATTTACGACAAAATCGTGTTCACTGCGATTTTTATCATCGTGTAAAAGATTATAGCTGATTTTTCTATCTTCTTCTTTTGTTGTTCCTCTAGGTGCAGTCCCAGCTAAACAAGTTGAAAGTAATTTTCGATTTTGCAGCTTGACCAACCTTTCTGGTGAAGCCCCAACAAAACAATCTCCATCACGTTCAAATGCAAAGACAAAACTGTTTGACTGTGAAGATATAAATTGATCTAAAATAGCAGTAACCGATGCATCGTCCGTCAACTTAATTCTCACTTCACGCGCAAGCACTATTTTCTCAGCCTTATCTTGTTTAATTTTCTCAGTTGCACGTTCAACAGTATCCATCCATTGCTGTGGTGCAATTTCAGTCTTTGAATCCACTCTCGCTTGGTTTGGAATAGTGGTTGAATAAGACATTAACATTTCTTCAGCGTGTTTAATTCCATTAGCTAGCTGCCTGGGATGATCACCCTGATTTACTTGCACATTTGCTGTCATATAATATTTTCCTTCATTTACAGTCAAAATAAACTTTGGTATCGTAAACGAACTGTGATCAAACTTACTCCACAAATCTGACTTTCGAATGCTTGGATCAAACGACATACCGCCCAAGGTAACTATGCCTGTGCCAGGAATGTTGTATGGATTATGAATAATTGCGTCCTGCAATAGTTTCTTCCATTGTTTTTCCGTAGACTGAAAACGGTATTCATTAGCATCAATATGAAACGCACACCCGACACCCACTAAATAAAATTGTTCCGAAGTGCTTGTCCAAAAAGTGCGATCCATATCTAATTTTTTAGCAGATTCAAAAAAACGAAGTGGATTAGTCTCATTTATTTCTTTTGTCATACTTATCATTTGTGTCTTATTAGTTGATTTAGCTTGATCAATCGCTTCTTCGAGTAGCGATTCCATCAACTCTTCTTTAATTTCTATCATCAATCTTAACCTCCGTAACTTTAAACAATCACAAAGTACCATATCTATTTTATTCTCTTTTTGCCTGTTTCTCAAGGATTGACTTTTATTATGGCGGTTTTATGAAATATTTCCAATTGACACCCCTTACTGAATTGCCTAAACTATATATGTTAATGTGATATTAGTCGTACTTATCCAGTAAGAAGTATTTATGCTTTCTTACTGTGAACAAACAGGGGAGAGAACGTCCGTGGAATCATCAAATAAATCTACTATCAAACAGGAACTTAACGAAAAAAGCGGATTCCAGATATGGTGGAGGCTATTGCGTCCACATACATTAACTGCTTCTTTTGTTCCGGTTTTTGTCGGAACAATGCTGGCACTTATTGATCATGGCATAAATATCTTCTTATTTTTAGCAATGCTGCTGGCATCTATGTTAATTCAATCCGCTACAAATATGTTTAATGAATACTATGACTTCGCTCGTGGACTGGATAATGAAGAATCTGTCGGTATTGGTGGCACAATCGTTCGGGATGGTATATCGCCCCAAACCGTATTACGATTGGCACTCGCTTTCTTCGGTATCGCCATTTTGCTAGGTGTTTATATTTGTATTGAATCAAGCTGGTGGATAGCTGTCATTGGATTAGTATGTATGCTTTTTGGCTACTTATATACAGGCGGGCCATTACCAATTGCATATACTCCATTAGGTGAAATTTTTTCAGGATTCTTAATGGGAACCGTGATCATCGGAATCAGTTATTTCATCCAAACGCAGACACTTACAAGCACAGTAATTTTGGTTTCAATCCCAATAGCTATTTTTATTGGAGCCATTATGATGTCCAATAACATTCGTGACTTGGATGGAGACAAAGAAAACGGCCGGAAAACAATCGCTATTTTACTTGGAAGAAAAAATGCTGTCCGATGCTTAGCACTATTATTTACTGTAGCTTTTGTCCTGACAGCAGTTTACATTATTGTCGGAATGCTTCCATTATGGTCTGCAATTGCGCTACTAGGAATTTTTAAGGCAATTGATGTTGTCAAAAAGTTCCAGGGTAAATCACAGCCAATTGAAATGCTGCCAGCAATGGTTGCAACTGGAAAAACGAATACCATTTATGGGTTTCTTCTCGGTATATCTTTATTAATCAGTAATTTTATCTAAGAGTACGTGTTGAAAAAGGAGGATGAAAATGACCGGGTCGGCTAAGTTCGTCACGTCCTGTGACAACACCTGTATTAGCACGTCCTATGCGTCAAAGTTCGAGGCAGCGTAGCTTTGAGTAGCGAACTTGTACAGGATGTACTGACTTCTACGTTGCCCACAGGACTTGGGCGGTTTTAGTAGAAGATCCTTAATCCGTAATACATGAGCACAAGGGAAGCTACCCCGAATTTACATCGCACGCAGGAAAAGCGGTTTTTTTTCCAAGGAACGGAAAAGTTAGAAAACTTGACTTATCGCTGCAGTAAAAAAGGATTTATACTTTTTTAACTGCCAAGCTAACGACGAAATTCGATGCGTCATTTTCAGCGGACTTTTTGAACAACCTCTAAAAAGGAGCTTTTAAATGGATCTATCAAACACTCTTATGGAATCACTTGGTATAGAAGTTTCATCTCTTGATAAAAATATGGTTACAATGACAATGCCGGTTGACCATCGTACACATCAGCCAGCAGGTTTTCTGCATGGTGGTGCAAACGTAGCACTGGCCGAAACCGCCGCAAGTGTCGGTGCATATATGAATGTAAACGCCGAGGAATATAATGTATTTGGAATTGAAATTAATGCAAACCATGTTAAAAGCAAGCGTGAAGGAATTGTTACAGCAAAAGGAACTCCAGTTCACATTGGAAAAACAACGATGGTCTGGGAAATTAACATCGTTGATGAAAATGATGATCTTATATGTATCTCAAGATGCACAATTGGGGTAGTTCCTAAGAAGAACGATTAGATAAAGTGACTGCAAACAGGCAGTCACTTTTATTTTGGTAATCATTTTGCTTTTCATACATAAAATTGAGAGTGCCACCTATGACACTCCCCTAAAACTAAGCTAAATTAGCTTGTTTTTGCTCAATCCATCTTTTCATTTTTATAAATAAAGGTACAAATAACAAACCTACTATAATTCCTTTAATAATATTAAATGGTAGCACACCAAGCGATACCGCTACCCATTTTGCGCTCTGGCTCATATCCTCCCACCCCATAAACCATGCATATGCAGGTAAGATAACAAGATAATTTAGTACGCTCATTCCAATTGCCATAATAATTGTCCCTGTTATTAAACCGGAAATAATACTTTTAACACCTTTATACTTGTGATAGAGAACCGCGACAGGCACAATAAACATTACTCCTGCCAAGAAGTTTGCAATGATACCAATCGGATCACCGGCACCCGAAACGATTAAATAGAGCATGTTCTTTATTGCTTCTACAGCTATTCCAGCCATTGGTGAAAAAATTAAAGCAGCTATTAGTGCAGGTACCTCACTGAAATCAATTTTCAGATATGGTGTTAAAACGGCAATGGGAAATTCAAGAAAAACAGTACAAGTGAAATTGTTCCCAATAATGCTAGAATAATAAGTTTTAGTAATTTTGATGATTGCTTATTTGTTGTTTGCATCATCAACTCTCCTCCCTCATCTTTAATCGATTCACATCTGTCTTGTGATGAAGGGTAAGCCTATCCCGTTTTATATTTTTAAAATGCACATTAGAAAACTTGGCTTATCGCCAAGCCTTGATGGCGAAAGCCTTAGTTGCACTTATGCAGTAAGAAAGTATTTATACTTTCTTAACCGCTAAAAAACCCTAAAACCTAATCGGGGCTTCAGGGTATATATTCACAGGAAAACAGAGGCGCAGAACGCACCAATTTTCGGCTCGACATCTTCTCCCATCCAGACTGTAACTGTCGGTCCCGGACTTACACCAGGTCCACCGCTTGGCAAATGCCGCACGGGTCACGGACTTAGAACATTTAATAATTGTTCCTCACCGTCGGTCGGGAATTGCACCCTGCCCCGAAGATGGAATCGATATATAATTGTTTTTATTATACTATTATTCTATTCATTTGAAAAGCAATATGTTTTATCAAATATTAGTAGAACAGTTAGCATTCATCGTTAAAGGGATTTGTTATGAAAGCGTGTCTTAGAACCCCTTATACTCTGAAGTGCAAGCCTCCTTTATGCAATTGCCTTAGTTGTACTTATGCAGTAAGTGGCTCGGACAAAAGTGTTTTAGTCAACCCGAATTCTGTCAAGTAGAGAGAAACGGTCACTCATCGGGGTTTTGAGAACACGAATACTGTTCAAATTGCATGTAACCTGTCTTCATCGGGATTATGAGGGCACAAACGCTGTTCAAATTGCATGTAACCTGTCTTCATCGAGGTTATGAGAGCGCAAGAGCTGTTCAAATTGCGTGTAACCTGTCTTCATCGGGGTTATGAGAGCGCAAACGCTGTTCAAATTGCGTGTAACCTGTCTTCACCGGGGTTTTGAGAACAAAAAAATCGCCCCAAAGATCGCAAGCAAGAACTTACGATCCAAGAGGCAACCTTTTCCTTTACAGCCTATTTATCATTCTACATTGATAAATAACTTTCCTTCAGCTGTTTTGCGTGTTTCATTACCGAAGTCATCAACAACTTTCACTTCGATAACGGCACCCTCTGCAACAACGTTACTAGTGGCTGTATAATAGCCGACGTAATGCCCATCAGACATTTCCATCATTGGAAGCTCCGTTGCATTAGATACCTGTGCAACCGCGTTTGTTAGTGGCATATGGATAAAGAATGTAGCTCTTTGGCCAGGCTCACTATCAAACTCGATTCGCACACTTTCGCCTGCTTCCAGATTTTTATCCTCAGTAGGTGTCAGGTTTTCAACCGTTGGTGCAATAAAGTCTACATTAATCGTGATAGTCTCAGTCTGAACGTTTCCTGCAAGATCCTGGGAAATGACTTCAATTTCGTTTTCACCGTTATCAAGCAGAATTCGTTTTGAATACGTACCATCGTCGTTAACAGTTGCTTCTCGACCATTTACTTCAACAAAGTCAAGATTGGCATCTGATACGGTACCTTCAACAGTAACTGTTTCACGATTCGTTTTATCCCCGTCTTCTGGGCTATCAATGGTTAATTCTGGACTCATTGTATCCAGGGTTACTGTAACAGTCTCAGATTCGCCTGCTACACCACCATTCATCATGGATAATGCTTTAAATTCATTTTCGCCTTCCGAAAGTTCAGTTGGAATGGCAAACTGACCATCTTCACCAATTTCAGCTGTTCCAACTTCTTCTCCATTATTTAACAATTGAACCGTAGTTGTAGGAGATGCAGTCCCCTCAACCGTCATATCTGGTTCACTTGTGATTGAATTTTCGCCAGGTGAAGTAATAACTGGATTATTTACTTCATAGCTTACACGCGAACGAATCATATAGTTACCTTCAGCAGTAGGAGATGGTGACCAAGCTCCAGCTACATATTGATAGCTTCGTTCTGCGTTCGTTCCATTTTCATCTGTTGCCAACCCAGGTGTGTTTGGATTCGGATTTTTTTGAATATAAACCATATAGAAATCGTCTTCAACAATAATGTTATGCTCACGTAAATCAACTACAGTCCATTCATCCAAATCTCTTATCGCTTCAGCATCAACCGGACCTGCAATCTTTTCACCAGGGGTTCCATCTGGACCAGATGAATCCCATACTTCGACCGCAAATTCCGTACCACCTGGTGTTGGCCAATCAGTACCATGGAATTGGAAAACACCATCTGTTACTACTGCTGAATCTTTTTCTTCAGGTAAGGACATTTTTACTGCCCACCCATTACCGGCATCATAAAATGCACGAGCATTCTCGGCAGTACCGTCATCATAACCGATTTCTCCACCAGGGTACGTATAGAATGGTTCAAGCGCGATGTCCTGTTGAACATCCTCGTCAAGGTTAACTTCCACTTCCTGACTGTAATAGTCTCTTGCCATTACTTTTAACGTGTAGGTTCCTTCATATCCTGTGATAGAGTAGTTCCCATTCTCGTCTGTCTCGACAGGTGTAACGTTAGCATCCTCTACTAATAGAATAGTAGCTCCTTCAATTGGGGCACCTGTTGCTTCATCAGTAATTGTCCCAGTTACTGTCGCTTGAGGAATCTCATCAAGCGTGAAATCAGCTTGTGCCGTTCCATCCGATTCAAGTGTTACAGACTGTTCCTCAGACGCAAATCCATATGATTCAGCTTTCAGCGTAAATGTTCCTGCTGCATGGCTTAAGGAATATTCACCAGTTGCTGGATCAGTCATTACCGAGCGCCCGCTTTCCAATACACTTACTTGCGCACTCATCGGCAATAAGTTAGGATTAATTATATCCTCTTCGGCAGGAGGATTATCTTCTTTAGGTAATTCCGGCTTAATTTTAGCTGGATTTACCTTTTCTTTCATTCCGGCTTTTGCATTGGCTTTATTTACTCCTAGACCATTATTACCCCGAACTCCGTTATTGTTACTTTTTTTCCCTAAAGACGCTTTACTGCTTTGTGACGTATCAGATAATGCTACATCATCAATATACCAGCCTTCTCTTGTTACACTGCCATCTGTTGTAACATTAAATCCAAGATAAACTCGTTGGCCGCTATATTCTGATAAATCAACTTCGGCACTTTCCCAGCCATCTGTTTCACCTTTCACTTCCAACAGCTGTGTCCACTCTTCTTGATCAGTAGATACAAAGATATGACCGAAATCATAAGCCGTTCCTGAGTCATACATCTCCAGGTTGTGCCATTGATTAAATTGCAAATAAGCATTTCCTTCTGGTAAATCAACTGGTGGCATAACCAATGTCGCATTCATATTACTTTCATATTCACCAGCCAGATTTGTAGCATATACATTCTCTCCAGATGCTGCGTTTCCAGGC
>JBDNGJ010000111.1:0-13848 GCA_041689365.1 Virgibacillus sp. | reverse complement strand
GATTTGATCCATTCTAACAGGAGTGGATCTTGCCTGAAATTCACTGTAAATAAATTGATAAAATGGATAATTTAGACTGGTAGGGGGTTATGTACAAATTCACCGCCATTTTGTGTACTTTTTACTTGCCAAACACAACTGGGCAGTATTATAGTCCAGTTGCAGATCCTTCATTATATGCGGCAATGCTGTAGCTAATAGAGTTTGGTTTAGAATGGCAGCAAAAGCCCCTGATATTAATACTAGCATGAGTGGTACTTTATTAATTTTTTCTCCTGATTGTGATGATCCCTGACTTTCTGCCATTATCTTTCTTCCTTCTTTCTTTATATTAAACTTTGTTGTCCCTAATATTTTTATTTCAAGATCATTATTTACGAACAACATTATACTCTAACACAACTAATAAAAGACTGAAAGGAATATACAATACTCATCCAATTTTCCTACTTATAGCATGGATCAATATAGGTCTAACTAATCGTTTTAAATTATTTAAAAGAGGTATATATATTAAATAAGACAAGGAGGGAATGGACGATGGGCAAAATTCACTTGATTCCTTATCAAATCGAGGAAATTAACGATACAGCTACAGATATCCCAGAAGGAGTATCCATGATTCAAGCGCCCGATGCCTGGGAGGAAGCTGAGAAAGGCCACGGAAATGTCGTCGCAATTATCGATACAGGCTGCCAAGTAGGCCACCCGGACCTGAAAGAACAAATAATTGATGGAAGGAACTTCACTTCTGATTACAGCGGGGATAAAGATAATTACGATGACAACAACGGTCATGGCACCCATGTGGCAGGAACAATTGCCGCTTCATCCGCTCGAAAAGAAGGAATTTCTGGAGTCGCTCCAAATGCCAAACTTTTGATTATAAAAGTTTTAAGTGGAGAAGGCAGCGGTGATTATCAATGGATTATCGATGGGATAAATTATGCCGTAAATTGGGAAGGACCTAATGGGGAAAAAGTAAGAGTTATATCCATGTCACTCGGCGGACCTGAAGATGTACCCGAACTCTATAAATCTGTCAAACAAGCTGTTGATTCCGGCATCCCAGTAGTATGTGCTGCCGGTAATGAAGGTGATGGCCGTCCAGCCACTGATGAATTCGCATACCCCGGTGCCTACAACGAAGTAACACAAGTTGGAGCCATTAACTTTAATAGGGAAATCGCACCATTCAGCAATACCAATGATGAAATCGACCTTGTCGCTCCAGGAGTCAAAATATTATCTACTTATATTGATAGTAAGTATGCCCGGTTATCAGGCACATCCATGGCTACACCACATATATCTGGCGCGCTTGCCTTAGTTATCAACATTGCAGAAAAGCAATTTGACCGACGATTATCCGAAACAGAACTTTATGCCCAGCTTGTTAGACGTACTGTACCTCTAGGTTATCCAAAATCTGCAGAAGGAAACGGACTCATAGCACTATCAATCCTGGACCAATTCGAACAGCTTTTCCAAACCTTCAATAGACATTATGCTAGTAACTAGTTGATTGGGGGCATCAGGGCGGTGGCTCGGGATGGAGGGCATTATGCTGGTAGTGCTAGGATCAGCTCGAGTCCGCTATTCTCCATCGCTATTGACAACGACACCGACTTCTCGGAATATTGAAATAGTGTCGCTTTTCGATGTTTGCGGACACTGTGGCCCTTATCTGTGACAATCTGGATGTAAATTAGGGTTTTGCGGACACCAGTGCTCTTATTAGGGTACATAATTACTATTATGGGCTGATTTTTAGTAAATAGCGTCCGCTGTGTCCGGTAAAACCATGAAAGACCTAGTTTTTATGCGAATAAGGGATTCTGTGTCCGCTTAAATCTTATCTAATCCAAATACATTATCACCTAAGCTTATATGTTCGAATACGCTTACTACCGCTTGCCACACTTAATATTTGTGAGTCAACTAGACAATGTAATACGCGTCTAGTATGGCGCTCACTTATCTTTAAATGGTCAACAATCTCATGAGGAGTAAAAGGTCTTAGTAACCGTCGTGCATAACGCACAACCTCCGCCTCGAGCCAAGATAATTCAGTTGATACTTCAATGGAGGTGAATTTGCCAATAAAAGCTAGAACGAGCTGTTGGCAGCGTTGAGGTTCGTCCTGAATCGATAGATATGCGATTGGTAAGAGGGTCCATCCATCGAGGGCTAATAATGAGTGCCGCCAGCATAAATCCTTAAATCGCCTAACGTCAAGGTCTCTCGCATGAGGGCCGTACCCTTGAATTTCAATACATCCCTTCGCATCATGTCCTGGTCTGTAAGCGAGGTCAAGGTACCGGTAACCATTGTTGAAATCCCGCACTTCCCATTCAGGGTATAAATGATTAAAATTTCCCACAGTCGGAAACCAAATTGAACGAAGAAATTGAACCGTACCGTGACCTAAACCCTTTTTTAGAAGTTCACGTCTCCTATGGTTCTTCTCCTCGGCAATTTGTACTTGAATCCATTCTTCATATTTTTGTTCGAATCCTGGCATCGTTCACTTTCCTTTCTGGTATTTTATTTTTATTTAAGTAGACAAGGTGAGTTTTCTATGACTGGGTTAGTTAAAGACTAACTTTCGAGGCAAATAAAATGTTTTCTTACACAGGGCTTTACGTAGCTGGATAGTACGTCAGCTTGATGGGACTTCTTAATTATACTGTATATTTAGATTATAGGAAACTATTCTTGTCAACCCCCTAATCCACCAGCTCACAAACTTATCCTTATTAATTCAACGATTTAAATGGTACATTATTTATAAACCGAAACGATAAGGAGTTTTCACAAAATGTCGAAGGAAAAATGGGATAGCAGATTTTCAGAAGAAGGTTATGTGTACGGGACAACTGAAAATGAATTCATTGGAGAGATGAGTCAGCAGATTCCGCCCCAATCAAATGTTGGTTGTTTTGCAGAAGGTGAAGGCCGTAATGCGGTTTATTTGGCAAGTCTTGGACATCATGTAACAATGTACGATCAGTCAACAGCCGGAATTGAAAAAGCTTTGAAACTGGCAGAAAAGCATCATGTATCCATTGAAACTGCTGCTAAGGATTTAACGAAAGAGAAAGTGGATCCCAACCAATACGATGCTGCTATTATGGTATTTGGACATGTACCAAAGCCAAATCAGCAATTTTTAATCGATAATATAATTCAATCCGTTAAAACTGGCGGGCAGATTATGTTTGAAGTGTACTCAGAAAATCAAATTAATTATAAATCCGGTGGTCCTCCTACTGTAGAACATCTGTATAGTCCGTTAGATATCCTCAGCTGGATCAAACCATACAAGTGCATCCATTTTTATTACGGTGAAGCAACACGTAACGAAGGAAGCCGCCACACCGGATTGGGTCATGTCATTCAGGTGGTTATTCAAAAATATTCAGATTAGAATACTTGGACTTCGTTATTACTGGATTAACCATAAGTTCTTCTCATTTAAAAATTTTCAAATGGTGACGAGTCTAAGTTGATCCACTTTTCCTCCGTTCATTCTTCAAACGTTTTCCTGAAACCATAGAAAGCCCGATAACCTTGCTCTTCATAATAAGTACGGGATGTACTCGTGGCAAGCATCTCTATTCTTGTTTTGGGATATAGGCTATGTACATATTTAAGTAGCTCTTGTCCGACTCCTAACCCGCGATAGTCGCTATCAACCACTAATTCAGAAATAAATAGCGTTATAAACTTATCTGTAATTCCCCGAATATACCCGACAAATTCCTCTTCATCGATTACAACAAAGGCAATATTCGAATGGTCCCATGCTTGCTTTGTATCATCTTTTTTCTCTACTAGATTTGTCCAGCCTTCATTTTTATTTAACCTTTGGATATTGACAAAGTCACTTTCCTTGTATTCCCGAACATGAACTGATTTTCCGTTACTTAATAGTAGTTCCATACATATCTCCTTTTGCACGCACAATATCAATAGTAATAAACCATCTTCAAAAATTCAAAGCTGCTCCCATTTGTATCCTGCATAAATGTTTCGACATCTTTAAACCCAATTTTTCGATAGACTTTTATCGCTCTTTGATTAAATGTTGCTACTGATAGTGTTATTTTATCAGGTGAATAGGTTGATTTAGCAAACCCCATTCCAGCCTTGATAAATTCCGACCCATTTCCGCTACCAGTTAAATTTGGCCTCATCCCCAGTCCAATATCTATGGTGTTGTTTTCAGTTCTATTAAAACTAAAAAAGCCAACAACTTCACTGTCTTTAGTAACAACATATGTAGAATTGCGTTTATTTGAGTCTAAAAACGCAGCAAAATCCTCCTCATCAGCTTCCATATCATAAAAAGAATATATCCCATCATAGTGCCAGTTATATGCAATATCTTCTGCCTGTTCCTGCATCATAATTTCAAACGCATAATTCATAATCCCCCCCCCTTAAATGTCCAATTCATTTATACTTAAATTTATCCTCGTCGCTATGTTTCTTTTTAAATATATATCTAAATATTTTGCCAATTAATTTTATGAAAATACGCAATTGAACCCCCCTTGATGCACTATTCTATACATTAACGTGCTATTATTCTACCACTTTTTTAAAATTCATCCAGTTTTGAAGTTTAATATCATGGGTATAGATTAGAAAACTTGGCTTATCTCCAAGCCTTTATATAGATAAGCCTTAGTTGCACTTATGCAGTAAGAAAGGATTTATACTTTCTTAACTGCCAAAGAAGAATGATATTTTCTAATAGGAGGCTTTGGTAATGGCTAACGAAATTTTTGGACCATTTCACTCAAAGGAGGATGCTATCAAGAAGGTGTCGGTATTGGAACTGAAAGGTCTTAAGGCTGAAAATATTACCGTCTTTTCAAATAAGGAAAATACAGATGTACTGGAAGAACGTACGGATGTCGACGTGGAAAACAATGCAACAGAAGATGATAGGAACGATTCTTTCAAAGATAAAATAAAGAAAGTAATCCTTAATTCTCAAGATCCAGGACTTAATATACATGAAAAATTAGTGCAACTCGGTGTGTCTGACAAACAAGCTTCAATATATGTGGATGCCATTGAATCCGGTGAGATCTTGGTGATAGCCGATAATGAATTAAAGATGGGAAATGACCCAACCAGTGACACCGACACCGTCACATTAGAGGAAGAGGTCATTCATCGAAATAGTTAACTATGGTTAAGCGAACAGCACCTTTATGCTGTTCGCTTAAACTTTTTTTATTGCTAAACCATCTTTTTTACGTATAATGAATAAAAAAAGGAGCGATCCTACGATGTGCTTAATCAATTTTCAGTTTCACGAACATCCAAACTATAAATTAATAGTTGCGGCAAATAGGGATGAGTTTTACGGGAGACCAACGGCGCAAGCTCGCTTTTGGGATGATGAGCCGAATACTTTGGCTGGACGTGATTTACTCCAGAGGGGGACATGGCTTGGCATCACAAAACAAGGAAGATTTGCAGCATTAACGAATTACCGCGACCCCGGGCAACCAGCAACTGGTGAACAATCACGTGGTGACATAGTCAGGAGCTATTTAGCGGAAGATGCAAGGCCACATGATTTTCTGGAGTCATTAAAAGGAAATAAGCATAAATATGCAGGATTTAATATAATTATTGGAGACACAGAGCAACTTTTATATTACAATAACATACAAGATGAAGTTACAGAAATCAATCCAGGTACATATGGGCTTAGTAATCGTTTTTTAAATACACCATGGCCGAAAGTCACTAAAGGAAAGACTAATTTACATAAATATACAATGAGCCAGGAAAAAGTCCAAACAGATAAGTTATTTCAGATCATTTCTGATGCTGAAGAAGCACAGGATGAAAACTTACCAGAAACAGGTGTAGGATTAGACCTTGAACGAAAGCTTTCACCATTATTCATCATGACACCTGAATACGGCACCCGCTCCTCCACTGTTTTGCTAGTAGACAATAATGATGAAGTGACCTTTGTTGAACGCACATATGATAAAGGAGATTTCGCAAAAGAAAATCACTATAATTTCCAACTACAGAAAGGAGAAAATTGATGTTATCAGACCAGCAATTACTAAGAATTCCCGGACCAACTCCAATCCCCCCAAGCGTACAGCGCGCCATGAGCCAACCAATGATTGGGCATCGGGGCCAGGAAACCAAGGAATTACTCAAAAGCATTAAACCAAAACTGAAACCCATTTTCGGAACCGAACAAGATGTTGCTATTATCACCGGAAGTGGAACAGCGGGTTTGGAAGCAGCAGTTGTTAATACGGTTAGCCCAGGAGACGAAGTGCTAGTAATCGCAACCGGCGCTTTTGGTGAACGTTTCGTCAAAATTACTGATGCTTATCAAATAAAAACGCATCATTACGATGTTGAATGGGGAGAAGCCGTTACACCTGGCGCTATTAAGGAATACCTTACAAAATATCCAGCGATAAAAGCTGTGTTTGCCACGTTTTGCGAGACATCCACAGGTGTCCTTAATCCAGTACAGGAACTTGCCCAAGTAGTACATTCACATTCAGATGCATTATTTATTGTAGATGGAGTTTCCTGCATTGGTGGTGTTGAATGTAAAATGGATGAATGGGGTATCGACCTATTGGTAACAGGCTCGCAAAAAGCAATGATGCTCCCTGCTGGCCTAACATTTATAGCTGCAAGTGATCGTGCATGGAAAACGATTGAGCAGAATGAGCAGCCACGCTTCTACTTAGACCTGAAGAAGTACCGTGATAACCTGGAAAAAGATTCAACACCATTCACCCCTGCCTTATCACTTTTATTAGGGCTTGAACAGGTATTAAAACTTATGAATGAAGAAGGACTTGAACAAATTCACGAGCGACACCGGTTAATGATGGAAATGACAAGAGCGGCATTTCGTGCCCTGGATATCCCTCTTTTAACAAGTAATGACGCAGCTTCCCCTACCGTAACAGCGATTAAACCCGCTGATTTTGAAACGGAAGCATTGCGAAACGTCCTAAAAAAAGAATTCGGTTTAGCTGTTGCAGGTGGCCAGCAGCATATGAAAGGTGAAATCTTTCGGATTGGCCATATGGGCTACTGCTCTCCAGCAGATGTTCTACAAACTATTAGTATAGTAGAAGTTAGCTTACGAAAAATAGGTAAAAGCATTGAACTAGGTAAAGGAACACAAGCTGCGCAAGAAATATACTTAGGTTAGGGGTTTTAACATGGCATTTAATATATTAATTGCAGATCCGCTAAGTGAGGAAGGTTTACAGCCTCTCCGTGAAGCGGAAAATATGAATCTTGTAATCGAAACAAATCTATCGCCAGAAGAATTAGAGAATAAAATTGGTGATTTCGATGCCTTACTAGTAAGAAGTCAAACACAAGTAACACGCAACATTATCCAGAAAGCTACGAACCTGAAAATCATCGGTCGTGCAGGTGTCGGTGTTGATAATATCGACCTTGATGCAGCAACCGAAAATGGTATTATTGTTGTCAACGCTCCAAATGGGAATACGAATTCTGCTGCTGAGCATACGATGGCCATGATAATGTCGTTATCCAGAAAAATCCCTCAAGCCTATTATGCACTTAAAAATCATCAATGGGACCGAAAAAAATATGTCGGTGTCGAGCTAAAGAATAAAACACTAGGGGTCGTCGGGCTTGGCAGGATTGGAACAGAAGTTGCTTCCAGAGCCAAAGGGCAACGGATGGATGTTATGGCATATGATCCATTTTTAACTGAGGAGAAAGCAGATAAAATGGGAATTCGCTACGGGTCAATTGAAGATGTTTTAAAAGAGGCAGACTTCATCACCGTACATACGCCTTTATTAAAGGAGACAAAGCATTTAATTAATGCAGAAGCATTCGAGCAAATGAAACCTGGAGTGCAAATTGTCAACTGTGCCCGCGGTGGAATTATTGATGAAGAAGCTTTATATGACGCTATTGTTAATAAAAAAGTAGCCGGTGCCGCACTGGACGTTTTTGAAGAAGAACCATTCCATGATAATAAGCTTCTAGAGTTACCAGAAGTATTTGCTACACCACACCTTGGGGCTAGCACAATCGAAGCACAGGAAAATGTTGCTATCGATGTCTGCCAGGATGTTATCGGCTTTTTAACGGGAGATTTAGTCAGAAACCCGGTTAACCTGCCATCCGTTCCAAATGAAATTATGAGCAAAATCGAGCCTTATTTCAACTTAGCAGAAAAGCTTGGCTCATTCCTCATTCACTTAACTGACGAGGTTGTTGAAGAAGTAAACATCTATTATGCTGGCGATTTATCTGAAGTAGAAGTTGCACCATTAACACGAAATACAGTAAAAGGTTTGCTGACTCGCCATCTCGGCGATCATGTTAACGATGTGAACGCCCTTTACCTTGCTAAAAGAAAAGGAATTAACATTAACGAAAATAAAACATCCCGAACCAGAGGTTTTACAAACCTGCTGACAGTAGAAGTGAAAACAGCAACAGAAACAAGAAGCGTAGCAGGAACACTTTTAAATGGCTTGGGACCAAGAATTGTTAAAGTGGATAAATACAGTGTCGACGTAACACCAGAGGATCATATTGTTGTCATTTATCACCAGGACCAACCAGGTGTTATTGGCAGAATGGGAAGTATCCTTGCCCAGCATCAAATCAATATCGCAACAATGCAAGTGGATCGGGTGGACATCGGTGGAGAAGCAATTATGATGCTTAAAGTTGACCGACATATGTCCCAAGAAGAATTAGACGAGTTAAAATCACTGGAAGAAATTCACGAGGTAACAGCAATAGATTTATAGGTTAGAAGTTGGCTGGCTTCGTCACCTATCGCAAAGTTTGCCACTTCATTGCACCGTATTTTTACGGTGCTTTTTGTTTATCAAAATATAATCACCTTCTCATCATGAACAACCTTCTCAACTATACTGCTTCTTTTCGGTACATGTGCTTTTCAAGCAAAATATCCTGAAGTTTAGGTACAACAACTTCCTTATGACCATAATAGTGCGTGTTGGAGATTTGTCGGATCCTCATTCCGCTGATTCGAGGATCCGTTTGCTACCAATAAGGTTCCTCTTCATTAGATAATTTCAAAATTAAGGGATATAACCCCATTACTATAGAAGAAAAGATAATAGCAAGAATCAGCCCTATACCTAATGAAAAATCCAACCACGCATTAATAGGTATGAAAACTAATGGAATAAGTACGAAAACCCCACCCCTTATTCTTGATGATGCAGACTCATATTGCTTTTCACCACAGTGAGGGCATTTCAATCTGAACATTTTTTTAATCGTTTGTTTCCAAGTCCACTTTTCACCGCAATTCTGGCAAACTGGCATCTATTCACCCCCTAATTTTTAAGAGCATCTCAGCTCCAGCACTACTTTTTCTAAATCTATGTAAACCGTTAGTAAAAGTTTATAGTATTACCCCAGAAAATTCTCCCTTTAATACTTCTTTGTCATGCTGATTATTGCATAATAAGGATGCTCTAATGGATGTTCTGTTCTTTTCCTGCTTTTCGTATTTTTCAATTGTAACTTCGCAAATGATTGTATCTCCTGTAAACACAGGTCTTAGGAACTCAAAATTCATATTACGAGCCATCACATCATAATCTCCACCTACTTTTGTTGGAAGAGTCGCCGTTAATAACCCTTGTACGACAAGTTTCCCCTGTTCATCTGGCGTTTTATGATGAGCACCTTCATCACCTGAAATCTCTGTAAATAGCTCAACATCCCTTTCCGAAAAAGACCGTTCAAATCTAATGATATCTCCTACTTTTAAAGACAAATTTACCCCTCCTTAATTTAAATGTATATCCTATATTAGCCACTGTAAATCCTATTTGCTTGTACAATCCACTTTAGTGAATATTAACATATATACCATTAATGGATCACAATTTTCTGAAATAGTAAACTAAATAAAAAGACAAACATAAATGAATCTTCTTGTTGGAACGAGGATCCGTTTGCTGATTAATACGATCACATTACTAAAATATGATTTAAATTGAGCAATATTAGTATTTTTACTCGTTAGCGAAAGCCAGGTTTTCTAATACAAACCAAATAATAGGGGGTGCCAATCTACAACCCCCTTCCTTTTTTGAAAAAAATATATACTAAATATTTTTACTTTGCTGAAGTAGTTTGGATTCTCCTGTTCGTTCCCATTCTTCTACTGTTTCATATGCTGCTTCAGGAGAATATCCTTTCCCTACAAGAACTCCCATCAAAATGAATTCCTGGAGAATATGAGTTGCATTTATTCCCCTTCGTACATCTTCTAATCCTTCCTCCACCAGATATTCTGTATGCTGCACCCATTCATCTGGCGTCTTGCCTGAAATAACTGTATTTCCATTCTCATGCTCTTCTTCAGCTGCCATAGCTTCTGCTTTGGTAACATGAACTGTGCCAAAAGGATGGTTAGGTGGAGCATATATTGAGTAAAGTTTTAGGGGTATATTACCAGTATTGGTTAGGTTGTGCCATGATCCAGCAGGTATTAGTATTGCAGAATCATCATAGACATTTCTTTCAAAGGTTAGGTTATCTTTACTGTTACCCATTCTGACAATTCCTTGCCCTTGTTCTACACGTAAAAATTGATCAACGTCCGGATGCATTTCTAAACCAATATCCTCACCGACATTGATACTCATTAACGTAACCTGCAAATGTGTCCCTGTCCATAAAGCAGTACGAAACGTATTGTTTTGTATTGTTGCTTCATTAATATTAATGACAAACGGATTCGGACCATAATCTTGCAGCCTGGTACCTTCATCGCCTTTATAAGCGCTGAATGACCCAAATCTGTCAGCATGTTCTAATTCATTAGGTAAAGTGCCGTTAATAGGCTGTCTTCCATAGTTATACATTGGTACATTAACAAAATAAGGATGCTGATACGGATACATATATGGATAATAAATTCTTCTCAATCCCTTCACAATTTATAAAATTATCCTATGCATCTGTTAAAATAATGTACTTAAATTCTTTTAATTATCTAAGTAAAGAATACTGTCATATAACATTACCACCATCCAAAAACATCTTCCGTTCCACTGCTACTTCAGCAAAAAATCAATTTGCACAAAGAGTGTATTCGTTATATCAGCTTCCGTTACTTGATCATCAAATAGATAATACATTATTTGCATTACCATAGCACTGAATATGAGACTGACTGATGTATCGACCTGATAATCTTCTGGTAGATAACCCGACTTTTTCCCTTCCTCCAATAATCCCGAAATTAGAGACATCGCTTGTCGATCTATATCCATCATACCGTTAAAAACATTACTGTCATTCTCTGACTGATTTGAAATCACCGCAAATATATCCCGATAGAATGAACGTGGAAAGTGGTGGAACACAGACATCAATAATGAAATGACACGATGCAGCTTTTCTCGAAAATCAAGCAGTTCATTTTGTGTGATGATTTCAACCTTATTGGATAAATCGGGTAGCTCCCTACGAAAAATCTCAGTTAATAGCACCGATTTGGATTTATAATAATTATACAACGTACCGACACCGACTTCACAGTCCAATGCAATATCACTCATTGTAATGCTCGTATATCCTTTAGAAATAAATAATCGTTTAGCTGATTGCAGAATATTTTCTTTCGTCTTCTTCTTTTTTCGATCCCTCAGATCACCCATCAGTATCACTTCCTTTTGTTATCAATTTTCGATACCTTGTAAACTTAGCCCTTTTTATCAGAAAAAAATAATGCAATTCCTCCTCCTAAAAGAGCAACAGCAACGCAGCCAATCAGTGCGGAATTAACTGCACTCGAAAATGTCATCTGGATAATTTCCTTTGCACCACTAGATCCAGTAATACTAGAAGATGGATCACCGCTAATCCTACCATTTAAAAGGATTGAGAGAGTTTTATCGACAACTTCAGAAGAAAGATCAGCTTGACTTAGGTTATCCTGAATTTTGGATATAAATTGACTTTGCCATATTGCGGAAACCACCGATACACCTAGTCCGATACCAATTAAGAATACGGAATAAGATATTCGCCAAGCAGAATCTGCCTTTTGGGAAGGAACATTTTTATCACGAATAGTTAATGTCGGACTTTCCTGTGCAGAAAAGCCAGCTCCAGCAACTGCCAGCGGTGCAATGAAAAATACCCATGTAGTATCAGGAGTTATATGAGCTAACCAAAAAGTCCCTCCTGCTACTATTAAAAAGCCAGTAATTATCAACCATCGACCATCCACTTTTTTTGCAAGAGGTTCAGTGACAGCTCCAGCAGCAAGACCACCAACAATCACCGACATCAATAGCAGTCCAGTAAATAAAGCCGAATAACCAATCTGAACTTGGATAAAATGGGAAACCACAAAATATATTCCCATACTTGTAAACTCACTGGCACCCCGCAGTATATTTCCAACACCAAAAAGCCTGTCTTTAAAAAGATCAATGTCAATTAAGGGATTCTTTACACGACGTTCAACAATGATAAATAAAAAGAAAAGAACAATGGCAGCAATGAAAAAAACGAGAAGAAACGGTGAATTCCATTCTATCCGAGTACCTTCTGTTATTCCAAAAAATACAAGGAAAAGACCACCCCCTCCTAACAGGAGCCCTACTATATCTAACTTCAGAAATTCTTCTTTTTGAGGAGTATACGGAATTACCCATAATGCTAAAAGGAATACAACTATGCCTACTATCACGTTTAGCCAAAAAATATATTCCCAGGAAAATAAAGTGATTATCGCCCCACTGATGACAGGAGCCATCAGTGCTCCCACTATAAAGGCAGTACCCTGCACTTGAAAAGCTAGTTTCTGTTTAGTAGACGGTATATTCTACCATCGCCGCACCAATTCCCAAAATGAACCTGGCTCCAATCAAAATTTCCATTGAAGAGGCCAATGCACTTGCAATAGACGCTAATGTAAAAACCATGATACCTGTTAAAAACAATCTGCGTTTACCAAAAATAGCTGCAAAGGAGGCACTTGGCAGCAAGAAAACGGCGAACATCAGGATAAAACCTGTAATAACCCATGTTCCCTCGGCGATAGTGCCGTTCATTTCCTCCATTATCGTCGGTAAGGGGATAAAAATACCAGAAAAGTCCAGTACCACGATAAACGAACTTAAAGTTAGAATTACAAGCATTGCCCACTGACGCTTACTTATTGATTTCTCCTTACCAAAATCCGCTTTACCTGAACTCACTTTTTCATCTCCTCAATGATAGTATCGTAGAATTAACTTCCTGATTTGAACTACCCGCCACTTATCGGCCTTACAGTCTGATTGAAGTGGGGGATTCCTAAGAACACCGGCGTAACCGCCAGTTATGGATTAGGCTATCCCCGCAGTTCCTGCGGTTAGAAGTCTAATCGCTTCGTTTTTAAGGTTTAATCCTGCATTGATATCTCGATGGTGATGTGTACCACATACACAGGTCCACTCACGCACACGCAGGTCTTTAACGTCTTTGTTTTGATAGCCGCAACACGAACACAGCTGCGAACTGGGAAAGGTTCTACTCACTTCCACAACAGTCTTGCCGTACCATTCAGCTTTATATGTCAACATGACTTTGAATTGATACCAGGACACATCAGCAATGGATGGAGCGCTTTTCCTGTTTTGCATCATATTCGATACCTGCAGACGCTCGATTCCAATCACATCGTGGTTGAGGTCTTATGCAGGAAATCCTTGCGCTTGTTTGCAACTTTCTCATGAATGCGGGCTATTTTAATTCGTTGTTTGTTCCAGTTGCGGGAACCCACCACACGTC
>JBDNGJ010000110.1:0-4515 GCA_041689365.1 Virgibacillus sp. | reverse complement strand
GGGCCACAAGGACCACAAGGGAACCAAGGTCCTCGTGGTTATGAAGGTCCACAAGGGCCACAAGGTCCGAATATAGTTGATAGCAACACGGAGATTGACGCCAATGTTATTAGGTCTAATCATATATATGTATCTAGCCTTGACGTATTATCCGCAAATTTAGGAACAGTAACAGCAGGCAATATCACGTCGAACACAACGGTCGATGTTACGACAGATTTAAAGGTAGGTCAAAATATATATATAGATAGTGCTAATGCGCATAGTGAAAAGAACTTATTTTTCGGTTCTAATCAGGCTTTGACCTTTTACGCCGCAACTGCGCCTTCATATGACTTAGTATTGGGTAACGTAAACGCTAACTCTATCACCTTGCAAGCGCCAATTAATTACCTGGAAGGTGACGTACATTTTAAACAAAACGCATATATTCACGGGTATAACTTAGAAAATGCTAACCCTGGTCTTGCTATTAGAGCAGCTTCCAATCCCTCTGCTGGACAACCTATATTCATGGTTAAGAGTTCAGGGCAATCAGAGAGGTTTGTAGTAGAGCATAGTGGGGCAATAAGAACATCGAATGATAAGTTTATTTTTGATAGTGGACCATCTATTGATACAACAGGTGGAACATTGAGGATTAAGCGGGATAGCAACAGTTACATGTGGATTGACAGTAATGATTTTGCTTTCTGGCAGAATGGTGAACGTTTACTATCAATGTATGCAGATATGGCAGATAAAGGTCATAGAATACTAGACTTTGGCGGTCGTTCAGCGATGAAAGTGCTTAATGGAAGTTTATCAGATACACCTGTTATACAATCAAGGAATGGTGATGACTCTGCTTATGGGCAGTTCGTAGCTTCTGATTTTGTTGTAGGTTCAGAAAGAGAAACAAAGCAAAGTATAAACCCGTATACAAAAGATGTAAGGCAGGGGATAAAAAACTTCAATATTTACACGTTCGTTCGTAAAGCCTACCAATATGAAAATATTGGCGAGAGGTATCGCATTGGGTTTATAAAAGATGAATTGCCAACGATTTTACAACGTGGTGAAGGTGTTGGAGTTGATGGTACATTAGCTTATGTTATTAGAGGATTGCAGGACGTAATAACAGAACAAGAATCTATAATCGAACGGTTAGAAAAAGTAGAACAAATATAGAAGAAGGAGTGTAATATAATGAAAATTGATGCCAACAAATTAATTGATAATTTAAAACTACAGTATTCGCAGGACAAGGCGAATGACCAACACCTAATTGCTAGTCTTCGTACTGAAAAGGAAACATTACTAGAAGAAATCGAACAATTGAAAAATGATTCCAGCGCAAAATAAGGCGTTATTTTTATGCGAAAAATAAAGGTGAACATCTCTTTTTGTAGAATCAATAACAAAAGGGGGAGATTATATGTGCTCATATTATTACACGTCAAAAGATAAATTAAATGTAGGAACATTATTAGAACCACATTATGGCGAGGCAATGCAACACCCTGGGTACTTCACTATAAATGATCATCAATATGCACAACATTTAAGAGAAATGATCTTTGAAGAAGTTAGAAAAGAAGATTTCCCTGGGCACCCTTCTCGCTTAAATTCTATGTATCTTGTTGATAGTTTGGAAATGGCCAGGAAGTATGCAAAAAAATATAATAACAAATATATTTATGAAGTTAATATGGAGACTTCTGGACGTATATTAGCTGTTGATATGCATTGGATGGATTTGAGTAATAGACAATGCTATAACGAAGTAAAAAGAATTGCAAAAGCATATTATAGTGGGGAAATGAGCGACAGTTGTTTCTTGGAACATTTATTCGAAGGAAAAGTAAGTGTATTACAAATTCACGAAATTGAAGAATCCTAAAAGGGTTCTTTTTTTATGCATTAATAACTAAGGAGGCTAATTAATGGAGATGATATTAAACTATGGAAAAATGTTGACGGCGGCCGTATCGGTCGTCGCTTCTTATTTATTTGGAGGGTGGTCGCATTTATTAATAGCGTTGATCATTTTTGTAAGCTTTGACTATGTGACAGGTGTAGTTGCTGCTGGTTATGAAGGAAAGCTGAATGCCAGGGTTGGGTTTTGGGGCATTCCAAAAAAGATTATGATATTTGGATTAGTGGCCATAGCTCATATAATTGATGTGGTTTATTTAGATCAGATTGGTGAACCTTTGGCGGTAGGTGAACTACAATTTAGTGTTATGGCAGCAACGGTTCTTTATTATCTAGTAAATGAGTTTATAAGTATCAGTGAAAATTTAGGTCGATTAGGTATGCCGGTACCAGGACCATTAAAAAAGGCAATTGAGCTATTCAAAGATAAAGCCTATGAAAACAATGAAAAGAAAGGGATGAAGTAATTATGGCCATAAAAGACAGGTATGATATTGAACGTAACTATGTCAACAACGACTATGCCAGAAGTGAAGAGCCGATTGAAGCTGTTGAATTTATTGTCAGCCATGAAACTGCAAACAATTCAGCAGATGCGGATGACCATCAACGCTATTTTGGTAAAATTGATTTCAGCGCATCAGCTCACACGTTTATTGATCCCACTAAAATACTGGAAATCATCCCGCTAGATGAAAAAGCCTGGCATGTTCGCTATGACGTGAGTAATGCAAATGATGTAGCAATTGGCCCTGAATTGTGTAGAACAGGAGACTTTAAAAAGGCTTATGATCGTTATGTATGGTATCATGCTTACCTTTGCCAAAAGTTTAATTTAGATCCTGGTAAAGATATTGTAGCTCACAGTAAATTAGATCCTTCCAGACGTTCTGACCCACAATCTTGGTTAGAACCAAACGGTGTCAGCTGGGCTGAGTTTATTGAAGATGTGGAGGATTATTACAAAAACTGGCAAGGCGATAGTGGGAAAGTGAAATCACATCAGATTAGTAAATCTAACCTAATCAAAAATGGATCCAGTGGCTCACAAGTAAAATCAATTCAAAACAAATTAATCAAACTAGGCTATGATCTAAGTAAGTTTGGAACAGATGGTCAGTTTGGTGATGAAACAGAAAAAGCTGTTCGTCAATTCCAGGGTGATCAAGGCATCAGTGTCGACGGGATTGTTGGGCCTGTTACACAAAAGCATTTTAACAACGCTAAAAAGCCTAGTAATAAATCAATCGTACCCTATCCTGGTCATCTAATTAAAAGTGGCAACAGAGGTGAAAATGTTAAGCGCATTCAGCGAGCTGTAGGCGTTAAACCTGATGGCATATATGGACCAATTACAGAAGCAGCAGTTCGAGATTATCAACGCAGACATGGTTTAAGCGTAGACGGTATTGTCGGACCTGAAACATGGAATGTAATGTTTTAAAAAGAAATAAGTAAAAAAATTAATAAGAAAACTATTTATTTGTTAGGCGGTATAGGCAGACCACTTCTAACGTCGGTGCGGAAACACCAGTTGGATAAATTAAGGCCAAAAGCCCTTGCTATAATTGGCGAGGGCTCTTTATGTGATAAATAAATAAGTGTAAAACAATTTATTTTATTGAAACGTGCAATACTTTAAAGCCTTTGGACAATAAATAGAGAGAGGTTTGTCTATTTTTCGGTTATCATTATAGGACCATACAACACGAAACTCATTCTGATATTCGTATCTTTTTTCTTTCACTAAAAATGGTTGAGTCAAAGTGAATTGTTTATCTTTCTCAGTAAATGAAACTTTTCTGTCAAGTATGTACTGGATCGGGGAGAAGGTAACCATTCTTATACCTTTTTTACTTAGTTTTTTGTCTAAGTGCATAAGAAATTTCGGGAAATCATGTATAACCATTACCTTGCCTCCAAATGCTTGTATAGCTTTATAGTCGTACTTCATACTGACGCAGTAGTTGTAATAGTTAGTATCATTAAATCTGGTTCGAAAATCAACATTTTCAAGTTTAAGTCCAGTATCTCCTTCAGCATTAATAAACTTAGTATCCTTTATAAATTTTTCAAGATTCTGGTTCCCAGATCCATATTGATAATTGTCAACATTTACCTCTGCGTTAAGAATTCCCTCCCAGTCGTCCCCAATTTCACTTCCGTGCTTATCTTGTCTATAGTTATTTAAATGGTTGATGAAAATTTTTTTATCTTTTTGTATCTTTTTAAAATATTCAGGTTTCATATATTTGTAAACTTTTTTGGGTAAATATAGTTGCATTTAATCTCCTCCTATTATTCTATAAGAACAATTTCGACATAAAATTACTTAATCCTGTGTTTTATATATAATTAAAAGAATCAAAAATAAAAAGCCACAGTACTGGACTATGGCTTATCTGTTTAGGAGTAACAACAACTTAAGTTGAGGTATGGTTGTTACAAGTTTAAATTATTACATTTTACACATTTTGTATCAATATTTTTCCAGTGAATTTTGTGACGGAAATGTGACAAACAAATGAGTCGAATAATAATTAATTATTTACTTATATAGTGCATGTTAATTTTCAATGTATAATAAAATCACTGGAG
>JBDNGJ010000109.1:0-19433 GCA_041689365.1 Virgibacillus sp. | reverse complement strand
TTAAGCATGTGATTTTCAGGGATTTTATTGTATAATACTGAGTAGATGCTTAATTGTGCATCATCATTATTGAGCATAGAAAAAACCTCCGTTGTGTGTTTGGTAGTAGTTTTTGGTTAACTCTATTATACCAAATAACGGGGGTTTTTTCTGCGTTTATATCAACTCCATTCCTTGATTTCCAAATTTTAGGAGCCGTTTTTCAGTGGTCTCGACCTGACCCCTATGTCCCAAGTTTACGTACATCCAGATTACCGCCGGAAGCGATACATGCTACGTTTTTATTTTTTATGCCCAACTTTCTAAACATTGCAGCAGCTACTCCAACAGCGCTAGATGGCTCAATGACTTGCTTCATTCGCTCAAGAACAAAAAATAGGGCCTGCTGGATTTCTGTTTCACTGACTAACACCAGGTCATCGAGATATTTTTGCACAACAGGGAAAGTCAGATCACCAGGCTGACTTGTTCGTAATCCATCTGCAATTGTTCTTGTTCCAGGAATTGAAGTAATCGATCCCTTTTCCAAAGAAAGGTATGTATCGTTAGCAGTTTCTGGTTCAACACCAATCACTTTTACATTTGGCTTTGTTTCTTTAATTGCAGTTAATATTCCGGAAACTAGACCACCGCCACCAACTGGGACAACGACCACATCCACATCATCTAACTGTTCCAGTATCTCCATTCCTACTGTACCTTGACCTGCCATGATATAAGGGTCGTCATATGGCGGAATAAACACGCCATTCTTTTCAGCTGCTAACTCCTTTGCGCGAGGCAATCTTTCCGCTGACGTTGTCCCACATTTTTCGATTTTACCATTATAGTTCCGGATGGCATTCAATTTACTCGCCGTTGCGTCCTCAGGCACGACAATTGTGGCTGGAATTCCAAGAACATTGGCAATATACGCAACTGCCTGCCCATGATTCCCGGAAGAAGCAGCCGTTACATAGGTCGCTCCTTCCTGTACGGCTTGTTTTACTTTATTCGTAGCTCCTCTTATTTTAAAGGATCCCGTTTTCTGCAGGTGTTCACTTTTTAAGAACATGTTGTTCCCGCAAATGGAAGAAAACGCTGTGGAAGTGAGGATAGGTGTTTCTTTGATCGTATCAGCTATCTGCTGAGACGCTTGATGTATGTTTTTTAATGTAATCATTTTGATACAACTCCTCTATTGGAACGTAATGTCAAAGCCTTTTCTACAATTATAATTAGTTTCCTTCTATTTTAGAAGGGAAATAGTAAAGGATTATAATCATTAGCAAAATACTGCCAATAATTAACTGTAAATATGCTACGATTGAAGAGTTACTTCAATAATTAAGAAGAGAAGATATATAAACGAAAAGAAAAACTATACAATCCTATTTGGCAAAACTACGGTCATGTCCAAGCGTTAAATAAATACATTGGTAAAAAAGACTTTGATCATATCTATTCTATTATTAATTTCTCTCAAAATTCTACATTCAAATTCAAAGAAGATTTTAAATCTGCTAGAGTTCTTCATTTTCAAGAATTAGTTAAGGTGATTAAAGATAGGGATGTACATAGGGTAAATGTTTTTGGGTTGCAGGAGATTAATCGAGCCCTTGAAGTCTTAATGATTAAAGATAAGAATGAAAAGAGATAGAGAGCACTCAGCAAAATGTGTGCCCTAAGTGTGGAGGTAACCTATCTATAAAAAAAGGAAAGTACGGGTCGTTTTACGGATGCAGGAATTTTCCAAGATGTAGATATACAAAGCAAGTTTCATGATGTGTAGCTGGATATATGGAATTAGGCTAGATTAATGTGATTCTCACCACGTCTAGCAGTCTCTTTCCTTTCGATTAAATAATTGAGGTTTGGAGATAATGCCTAATAACATTTTACTTTGTTTCTTGATGATGAATAAAGGGAAATATTACATAGTGGACTTTCATACAGATATCGCGGACAATATAGACACCCTGACTTCAGGAATGATATGTTTAAATAGATTTCATAAACGAAGGAGTGAACACAAATGTTGAGATGGCTATTTGTGTTTGTTGCTATTTTATTTATGGTGTCGATTCAAACACCAGATACAGTGCAGAAAACCTGGAAGGCTGACAAAATAGAAACAGCGACTGTTGATAAATGGACGGTAGATATAAAAGAATGGCTCGCTGATCATGATATAAGTGTTGCGGAAATTAAAGATAATTTAACGCAATTGGTAAGGGTTCCAAAAGGTGGAGACACGGGGCCGAAAAGTTCTTCAGAGCAAAGTGCTTCGTCGGACCTTGAGGTGAAAGACCCTTCCGATTTTGAGAAGGAAGTAGTTGAACTTGTTAATCAAGAACGGGCAAAAGAAAACCTGGAACCGCTGAAAATGCATGATCGTTTAAGCAGTCTTGCCCGAAAGAAATCCGAGGACATGGCGAAAAATAATTACTTTAACCACACATCGCCAACATATGGTTCACCCTTTGACATGATGCAGCAATTCAACTTTTCTTATAGGATGGCAGGAGAAAACATTGCGGCCGGGCAACGAAGTCCTGAACAGGTTGTAGAGGGTTGGATGAATAGTGAGGGGCATCGGAAAAATATTATGAAAGATGGCTTCACACATATTGGTGTTGGATATGTAGAAGGTGCCGGACTGCCATATGGAACCTATTGGACACAACTTTTCATGACACCAAGGTAAGTTGGGGGAGGTTGATTGATTTGGAAATAACCAAGGTATATGAAAAGGACGATAAAGAAATTAATGAGGATGCCTATGTTATAAATGAAGATTCTCATATTTTTGCCGCTATTGATGGTGCAACAGGGTTGGATGGTATTCCAGGGTATGTAGCGTCACAGGCTGTGAAGGAGGAGTTGCAGCAGTTAACACAAGCTAAATCCCTCTATGAAAGTATGCAGACAGCAAATGAAAAGTTAAGTGATAATACCGTGGAATACTATGAAACTAACTTTGGGAAACTCTCCACTCTTAACGAGATACCAAAAAGGCAGAGAAGTTCAACAGGTGTCGCCGCTATCCAATTTGATCAAAAGGGGTTAGCTTTTGACTATTTTCATGCAGGAGATTGTATGTTGTTTCTGAAATATGAAAATGGAGATATACGCACTGTTACTTATGATCTGGTCCAATACCTGGATCAAGTCGCGATTAACGAAGTTGTTAAGTTACGTGAGGCTGATGGAAATGATTTGGATATAAGAGACCTTCGGGAAATGGTTAAGCCTATTCTGCTCCAAAATCGTGGTAAGCTTAATTCAGCTGATGGATATGGCGTTATTGACGGTAGTGATGAAGCGTTCGATTATATCGAATATGGGAGAATCCCGCTCAATCGAGTTACCGGAATTCTTTTACTAAGTGATGGCCTCCTTTTGCCTACTGAACTGGATGAATTCGATGCATGGAGTAAAACTGCCGAAATAGCTTTTGACAGTGGCCTTGATTGGTTATTGGGTGAAGTTGAGAGAAGAGAACAAGCTGATCCGCAGTGTATCAAATATCCTCGAATGAAACAGAGGGATGATAAGACTGGGGTTTTAATTGGGCTATAGAAAAGCGTCTATTTTTCGGAATAGGTGCTTTTTTAAAAGAAACAATATGAAGAACAATTAGGAACAAAAACCATTGACATACATATCACCAAATGAGTATACTGTAATAACCAAGTTAGTTGATAGGAATTATCATAAAAAGGGGGTAATTCATTGTTTCTTGAATTGAATCATGTTGGAAAGACTTTTGCAGACCAGGAGAAGCAGTCATCATTTGAAGTTTTTTCTGATATTGACATAAATGTATCTGAAAATGAATTCGTATCTATTTTAGGGCCTTCTGGTTGTGGGAAATCAACCTTGCTATCGATGGTCGCAGGACTTGAAAGTGCTACTGATGGGTCGATTTTGCTTCAGGAAAAGGAAATCAAACAGGCTGGACGAGAGCGTGGCATGGTTTTTCAGCAACCTTCCTTATTCCCGTGGCTCAATGTTCGAGATAACATTACCTTTCCATTAAAAGGGATTATGAGTAAAAAAGAAGCTAATGAACGTGCGGATTACTACCTTAAAATGGTCCACTTAAGCAGGTTTAAAACTAGCTATATTTATGAACTGTCTGGCGGAATGCAGCAACGTGTTGCGATTGCACGGGCACTTGCGATGGATCCGAAAGTCTTGTTAATGGATGAACCATTTGGGGCGCTGGACGAACAGACACGTCATATATTGCAGGATGAGTTAATTAAAATTTGGCAGGAAACACAAAAAACAATCCTTTTTGTGACGCATAGTATCCAGGAAGCTATTAAACTATCAGATCGTGTCATTGTGATGGGGACGCGTCCTGGCCGTGTGATATCTGATTTCAAAGTAGATTTACCAAGGCCAAGAAAGCGTGAGGATCAAGTAGTTATTGAGCATGAAAAGAAAGTCATGGATTTGCTTGAAGGTGAAATAAAAAAAGTCTTAGAGGAAGAGTTATCAAATGAAGTTCAATATAGTCGTTAAACGTGTGTTATTTTTAGCCGCAATCGTTGGATTATGGCAGTTGGTTTTTTCGATGAATGTTTTTGCAGATGTTGTTTTCCCGTCCCCAGGTAAAGTTTGGGGAGCATTATATGAAGGATTTGCGCAAGGGGATTTCGTCAAGGCGTTAGGGGCGAGTTTTAGGCATTTATTTGCAGGGTTGTTCATGGCAATTTTTCTAGGAACGATTGTTGGTGTGATACTTGGTAAATCCAAGCAGGCCGATGAGACAGCGGGCATGTATTTGATTGCTTTGCAAAGTATTCCGAGTATTGTTTGGGTTCCACTTGCAATTATGTTATTTGGATTCACCGAATTTGCCGTTGTATTTGTCGTTGTATTAGGCGGAACATTTGTAATGGCCTTAAATGTCAGGTCGGCAATTCATAATGTCCCACCTCACTTCGTACGGGCGGCAAGAACGATGGGAACGAGCGGGTTTGGATTATTTTACCGTGTTGAGGTACCTGCAAGTATTCCCTATTTTATGTCAGGTGTCAGGCTTGCCTGGGCATTCAGCTGGCGCGCATTAATGGCTGGTGAATTACTAAGTAATGGACCAGGGCTCGGCTATTCGTTGAGATACGCGCAGGACTATGCACGCATGGATCAGGTTATCGCAATTATCATTATTATCGGATTGATTGGCGCAATTGTCGATCAACTTGTATTTTCTAAATTAGAGAAAAACGTTATGAAACGTTGGGGATTAGTTAAATAAAAAGAAGGGTGGAAGTTTTAAATGAAGAAGTTCTTATCAATTATAGCATTAGCAGCACTTAGTCTCGTATTAGCTGCATGTGGGAGCAGCAGTGGTGAAGCATCAGGTGGAGATGGAAGTGGTGATGGATCAAAGGAAATTACGATTGGGTACTTCCCGAACATTAACCATGTTGCAGGAATGGTAGCGGAAGAAAAGGATCTATACACAGAAACTTTACCAGACGGGACAAAAGTAAACTACCAATACTTCCCGGATGGTTCAGCATTTATGACGGCTCTTGAAACAGGCGATATTCAAGGCGGACTCGTTGGACCAGGGCCAGCGATGAACCACTTTACAAGTGGAGCAAAAATTAACGTTGTCGCTGCAGGTTCAACAGGCGGTACGGTGATTATGGCTAGAAAAGGAGCTAATATCGAATCACCAGAGGATATGAAAGGGAAAACCTTTATCTCTCCACGTGTAGGCTGTACGCATGATGTTCAATTCGAAACAATGATGAAAGAAGAATACGGCATCACATCCGACCGTACTGGTGGGGAAATGAAGCATGTTACCGGTAAACCAGCGACATATCACAGCATGTTTACTACAGGAAACGTTGATGCAGCAACTGTTCCAGAACCATGGGCATCTGTAATTGAAGAAAAAGGAAGCGGAGAAGTGCTTGTTGATACAAAAAACGTTGCATATGGTAAAACATTGCCAGCAGCTGTATTTGTAACGTCACAAGATCTAGTCGACAACAAACCTGATCTCGTTCAAAGTATCGTGGATGGTCACAAAAAAGCAACAGAATTCATTCAGGATAATCCAGCAGAAGCAAAAGAAATTGCTATCAAGAAGATAAAAGAAATTACAGATCAGGAACTTTCGGCATCTGTTATTGATAACGCATGGGAACGAATTGACTTCACCTATAAAGTTGACGCAGCAGTATTACAGGATTTTGCGAATTCCTCCTATGACCTTGAATTCCTGGAAGAAAAACCAGACCTAGAAGGATTAGTTGACACTAGTTTTATTGAATAGAAGAGAAAAAGCCAGCCGCGGGGGCTGGCTTTTTTGCTTGGGACGGAGGAAAGGTTAGAAACTGTCATTATGTTATGCAGAAAATGACTGATATTGAGTTAAAAATTCTCCCAACATTCCATCATACTGGGTTATAATAGTCCTAGGATATTTTAATTAATTGCATGATTATTATGGGAGGTTGTTGGTTATGGGGGAGAAGAAGAAAGGTAAGAAGTTTTGGTCAATGATAGCGGGAGTTTTTATTGTCTTTATTCTTTTGATGGTTTATGTTGGTGAAAATTCTGCTGATACAAAAGCATTAAGTAGTGAAGTTACTTCGATGGAAGCGGATCTGGAAGAAAAGGATGACCTGATAGCTGAATTAGAAGGTGACTTAGAGGAAAAGAATAGCCAGATTGTTGAAATGAAAACGAAATTGGAAAAGGCGGAACCATGGTTTATACTAAGTGAAAAAGAAAAAGAACGAAAATTAGCGGAAGAAAAGAAAAAGCAGGAGGCAGAAGAAGCTGCTGCTGAAAAAAAGGCTGCAGAAGAGAAGGCCAAAAAGGAAGCTGCTGAAGAGGAAGCCAGGAAGAAAAAAGTGGCCGAAGCCAAGAAGGGCTATGAGACAGGAATTACTTTTGACGAATTGGCCAGAAACCCGGATGAATATATAGGTGATAAAGTTAAGCTTTCTGGAAAAGTAATTCAAGTGATTGAGGGGGAAGCATCCCAAACTCAACTAAGAATTGCAGTTAATGATGATTATGATAGGGTTGTATATGCGGCTTACGATTCGAGTATCGTTGACTCAAGAATACTAGAAGACGATCAAATTACCATTATGGGAATTTCATCAGGATTACTCACTTATCAATCCACGATGGGTGGAGACATTACTATACCAGCCGTTAAAATTGATGTTATTGAACAGTAGGTAACAATTGGGAATTGGGTTGCTGACTTAAATAGTTATAGAAGCTGTTCAGAGCCAGTTGTCTGGATGTTTTTCCAGTTGAGTTGGTTCTTACAGCTTTTTTTAATGATTACAGATACAAAAATTCCGTGTAATAGTGTAATCCCAAGTAATGACACCTTTCCAATAGTATTGTAGAGTAGAAGAATCAACTGTGGAAATAGGTGAGTAGGTTTATGGTTAAAATATACATTTTATTATTACTGGTAATGTTAATGTGGGGGTTAAATCTATCCGCGCTGAAGGTGCTTGTTGAGGCAATTGACCCGATGCTGTTGACGTCTTTTCGAATTATGACAGCTGGTATTGTAGTGCTGATAATTTGTGCAGTGATGGGGATATTCAGATTACCACGCAAGCATGAGTGGCTTGTCATTTTTTACATAGCTATTTTTAATGTTGTTTTACATCATTCGTTTGTTGCGGTTGGTCTAGAGTTGACGTCGGGATTAAACGGAGGGTTAATTTTAGGGATGATGCCGCTGGTTACCGTGATGATGACTGTGATTATTCTGCGTCAGCGTGTCACGTGGCTGAGAGTCTCTGGCTTTATTTTAGGATTTATCGGTGTGGTCGTGACAACATTGACAGGTGCAGACGGATTGGCGGCTGTTTCATTAGGTGACTTCATTGTGTTCCTGGCAGTTATCGTTCAGGGGTTCAGTTTTGTTTTGATTAGCAAACTGAAACCAACATTTGATCCACGTCTGGCAACTGGCTATATGCTTTTACTTGGTTCGGTTTTTATTTTTATATTAAGTCAGGCATTTGGATCAGAAATTCAGGAGATTACCTATCTGCTTGATTGGAAGCTGGGGGCAGTCTTTTTATTCAGTGCAGTTCTCGCATCAGCGTTTGGTCATATGACATATAATTACGCCATTAAAAAAGTAGGCCCAGCAGAAGCAGCCCTTTTTATCAATATGAATACGCTTTTTGCAATTATTGGAGCGTCTATCTTTTTAAATGAAGTAATTACCATAAGTCATGTAGTTGGATTTATCTTTATTTTAAGTGGGATATTTATCGGTACTGGAGCCGTCGAACATATGCTGTTGAAGCGGAAGAAAAGAGGGACGTAGGGTAAGTAAAGGTTCCTCGTCCCGCAAATGCTAGGCATAAATACTCCGTCCTCAATGTAAATAAGGAGCCAGCTCATGAAGTTTATCCTCTGGCAATGCCTTTTCTATCATCGGAAAAATAATACGCTCTTCTTTTCGAATATGTGCTTCTAACAACATTCCCAACTCGTGCATGACATCTAAACTGACATCTTCTCCATTGATAAGATTATCCATTTGTGCGCGTATCTTCACGTGTTCCAAAAGCATCTCTATAATCTCCGGCCGATCTACATTTTCATACTGGGCGTATGCGGGTAAAAGAAATTCTTCCTCTTCCCGGAAATGCTGTTGTCCATTTGGATTCCAAAATTCATCGGCTTCCTGTTTAATTTCTTCTATTGTTAAACGGCTTTCAACTGTTCCAGCTCGTTTTAGCTTTAGTGCCAAGTGCAACCCAATCATATGGTGACGTGACAAAGGTTGTAGTGACTCATGACGCTTAATGCCTTTGCGTTTTGCCATTATGATCCTCCTTTCGTTCTTATCCAATCTTTTCCTCATTATAGCACTTTCAGCATTAGGGACAAGACTGACCCCATGTCCCAGTTTAATGAAATTCTGATTTCGGGTAAGTATATAAATAGGTTCGAAATCAATTGATTTACATATTGCATAGGATACTTTATAATCAATGGAGCATTATTCCGATAAGATTACTGGGGGTATAAAAATGAAGAAATTATTTTATTTGTTGGCACTGGCAAGTGTAGTGGCTGTTCTGTCAGCATGTGGATCTAGCGAAGAGCAGGAAAACAACAGTGCAGATAATGAATCTGGAAAAACGGCAAGTTTATATGATCAAGTCATGGAAAAGGGTGTGCTTACTGTAGGAACAGAAGGCACTTATGCTCCATTTACATTCCATAATGCAGAAGATAAACTGACTGGCTATGATGTGGAAGTCATCCGGGAAGTAGCAAATCGTATGGGTGTCGACGTTGAATTCATGGAAACAAAATGGGATTCAATGTTTGCAGGATTGAATTCGAAACGATTTGATCTAATTGCTAATCAGGTGGGAATCAATGAAGAACGTAAGGCGAACTATGACTTTTCCATACCTTACACATATTCATCAGCAGTGGTTGTAGCACCTAAAGATAATGAAAGTATTGATTCATTTGACGATTTAAAAGGGAAAACATCCGCACAATCCCTTACAAGTAACTTTGAAAAAATCGCAAAAGAAAACGGAGCGGAAATCGAGCACATTAAAGGTTTAGCGCAATCGATTGAATTGATTAAGCAAGGAAGAGCAGATGTAACGGTAAATGACAGGCTCGCTGTCCTTGATTATATCCAGCAACAGGGATCTGAGGAAATTAAAATTGCTGCCAAACAGGATGATGCTTCTAGAACGGCATTTGCTTTTAATAAAGGAAATGAAGAATTAGTTAACGCGGTTGATAAACAATTAAAAGCAATGAAGGAAGATGGCACACTAGCTAAAATTGCAAAAGAATGGTTTGGTGAAGATGTTTCTTCCAAGTAATATGTTATTTACCATAGATGCAACGATGGGAGGCTGGGAGTTATTCAAAAACTCTCTGCTTCCGATGATTTTAGGGGGGATTCAATATACAATCCCGCTTACTTTAATAGCATTTACCGTTGGAATATTGTTCGCACTATTACTTGCTATCATGCGGCTTTCCAAGTCAGCATTTCTCCGCGCGCCGTCTATTGCAATTGTATCGGCAGTCAGAGGGACGCCATTGCTTGTTCAATTGTTTATCGTGTTTTATGGGCTGCCAAGTCTTGATGTCACGATTGACCCTTTTCCAAGTGCCGTTATTGCATTTTCGATTAATGTAGCGGCATATGCATCCGAAATTATCCGTGCTTCTATTTTGTCTATTTCAAAAGGTCAATGGGAGGCCGCATATACGATTGGGATGACCCAAAATACAGCGCTTAGGCGAATAATTCTTCCTCAAGCGACGAGGGTATCTGTGCCGCCGTTATCCAATACGTTTATCAGTCTTGTGAAGGATACATCGCTTGCATCGTTAATTCTTGTCACGGAGTTATTCAGGAAGGCACAAGAGATTGCTGCTGTGACATACGATTTCATGCTGATCTATATTGAAGCGGCATTTTTATATTGGATTGTTTGCTTTCTGTTGTCACTTGTTCAGCAGGCAATTGAAACTCGATTGGAGCGTCATATTTCTTCCTAGGAAGGTGAATTATCTGTGTATTTAACTGTGAATGGCTTGACCAAATCATTTGGTGAGCAGGAAGTTCTGAAAGACATCAATTTAACGATTGAAAAAGGAAAAGTATTATCTATCATAGGTCCTTCAGGTTCCGGAAAAACAACACTACTGCGCTGTCTGAATGCGTTGGAGCAGCCAAATGAGGGAACTTTTTCATTTCATGATTCTTTTAATCTTGATTTCTCCAACAAAATTCATAAACGGGATATATTGAAATTAAGAAGAAAGTCCGGAATGGTGTTCCAATCCTATAACCTGTTTCCACATAAAACTGCCCTGGAAAATGTAACAGAGGGACCAATTATTGTGCAAAAAGGTAAGAAGGAAGAGGAACAGGCGAGGGCAATGGAGCTGTTGACCAAAGTGGGGTTAAAGGATAAAGCAGATCTTTACCCAAACCAGTTATCCGGTGGTCAGCAACAACGCGTAGGTATTGCACGCGCATTGGCAATTAAGCCAGAACTGATGCTATTTGATGAACCAACTTCTGCACTGGATCCGGAATTGATTGGAGAAGTATTATCTGTCATCAAAGACCTGGTAAAAGAAAACTGGACAATGGTTGTTGTGACCCATGAATTACAATTTGCTGAAGAGGTATCTGATGAAGTCCTGTTTATGGATGACGGTTATATCGTCGAACAAGGACCTCCAAGTCAAGTACTGAAGGAACCAAAAGAAGAACGAACGAAGCAATTCCTGAAAAGAATACTGAATCCAGCGTAAAGGATTGGGTATTTTATAATAGTGAAAAAGCCGAAATTCCTGTTGGATGGGATCTCGGCTTTTTTTGTGATAAGAGGATAAGGGACAAAGAACCTGACTCCATGTTCCCCCGGTGCCCTCCGTTACAAAATCTGGCTTAGAAATGCTTTTGTCCGTTCGTTTTGTGGACTTTTAAATAGTTGTTCAGGTGTTCCGTCTTCAACGAGAAGTCCTTCATCCATGAATAAGATTCGGTCTCCCATTTCTCTGGCAAAGCCCATTTCATGCGTTACAACCACCATCGTCATTCCTTCGTATGCAAGCTGTTTTATAACTTCAAGCACTTCTTTTACCATTTCCGGGTCAAGTGCTGAGGTTGGTTCATCAAACAACATAATTTTCGGCTGCATTGCTAGCGCCCTGGCTATCGCTACCCGCTGTTGCTGCCCACCGGATAATTGTTCAGGAAAGGCATCTGCTTTATCGCTAAGTCCAACTTTTTCAAGCAACTGATATGCTAGTTCTCTAGCTTCTGCTGCAGGCATTTTCCGAATTCTTTTTGGAGCGTGTGCAACATTTGCCAGTGCGCGCATATGAGGGAAAAGGTTGAACTGCTGGAACACCATTCCCACTTCCTTCCGTATCTCATTAATATTCGTGTTTTTATCGTTTACTTTCACGTCATCAATAAAAACTTCCCCTGCTGTAATATCCTCCAACAGGTTAATACAACGAAGAAAAGTACTTTTACCAGAACCACTGGGTCCGATTACACAAATAATTTCTTTTTCTTTTACTTCATAACTGATTCCTTTTAAAACTTCTAAGTCACCAAATGATTTGAATAAGCCTTGTATTTTAATCATTACTTCATCCTCCTGCAGATCGGGAACCGGATGTGGAAGGACGTTTTCTTGGTGATGGAACATAACTATTACTAAAACGATTTTCCACATACGTAATAATCTTCGTGAAAACATATGTCAGCATTAAATATAAAATCGCAACGGTAATATATGGCTCCCAGAATCGTGCATAGGCGCCTGCAACTACTTTGCCAGCGTATAGCAAGTCATTCGCCGCTATAACCGTAACCAGCGATGAATCTTTAAGCAGTGCAATTAATTCATTTCCGAGTGGAGGTATCATCCGACGAAAAGCCTGGGGCAAAATGATACTACTCATCGCTTCGGTAAATGGCATACCAAGTGATCTGGCTGCTTCCATTTGCCCCTTTTCAATGGACTGAATACCTGCTCGAACTATCTCCGCATTATATGCTCCATTATTTAAAACAAGTGCAAGTGCTCCAGATGCAAAGTAGCCTAAGGAGTGACCGAAAATGGTTGGGATTACCGCTAAGTGAATTAGTAATATTTGTACAAGCAATGGAGTCCCACGGAAAAAGTCGACATAGTACTTACAAGGGTAGTAGATCCACTTCTTCTTGGACATTTTTCCCAATCCAAAAAACAAGCCTAATATAATTCCCCCTACATAGCCGACGAGGGTGAGTGCCAGCGTTATTCCAACACCTCGGATAAACAATTCTTTGTAGCTCCATATCATATCAAAACGTATATTTTGCAGGAAATCCATTACAACTACCCCCAAATGAGCAAACTTTAAATTAACCTGTTATGACAGATGTTTACTCAATAGCAAACCCAGTGATTTCCTCCAATTCACCACTATCTTTGACCTTTTGAATCGCTTCGTTTAATAACTCCAGCATTTCCGTATTCCCTTTTTTAACCATTAGTCCATAATACTCTTTCTTAAAACTATCATCCTCGATTGTCGTTAATTCTGTGTCCGGGTTATTCTTGATATATTCGTTGACTGTGGAATTATCACCAACAGCAGCATCAGCATTGCCGTTTAACATTTCATTGATAGCAAGTGGCATTGTTTCTGTTGCGACAATGTCAGAACTTGTTTTCCCTAGCAGATCCTGTATAGCGACATGTCCAGTTGTGTTTATTTGGACTGAAACTTCTTTGCCTTCAAGATCCGCATAGGATTTTATATCAGAGTCCTCTTTCGTGAGAATTAATTGATTCGCAAAGTAATATGGGTCAGTGAAATCGAATGACTCTTTTCTTTCTTTTGTGATGGTAATGGAAGATACAGCAAAATCTACTTCTCCATTCTCCACCGCAGGAAATAATGGCTCCCACCCAATGTTTTTATACTCTACTTCTACGCCTGCTGCTTCAGCAATCGCATCAACAACGTCAATATCTATCCCTACAATATTTCCATCGCTATCCATATACTCCATCGGTGCATAGGTTGCATCTGTACCAACGACAAGTTTTTGCTTACCGCCATCTTGCTCAGCACCGGAATCTGAACCACAGCCGAAAAGTAAAAAACTAAGACCCATTATTAAAAAAACGAATGAAAACAAACGTAATCCTGCTTTCAAATTTACTCCCCCTTATTTAATTGTTAATGCAGTTATATAGTATATGTACTTGTTCGATGCAATAGAATTAGTATTGTGAAGCTTTGTGCGGAATGTTTAAAAAACCAAAATCCCTATTGTAAGGGATTTTGGCTTAAGTTAGTGGAGCACCTACTGCTTCTGAATTGCTTTTCTTGCTAATTTGTCTGCGTAGTTATTTTTATCAGGTATCCATTTAATAAAAAAGTAGGGGAAGTTACTTGAAGCAGCTCTAATTTTCTCAAGTAAGGGGAGAAAGGTTTTGTTTTTCGTGAAGTCTTTTTCAATTGCGTCTACTACAAGCTTTGAGTCCGATCGAAATGACAGTATTTCATCTGGAAAATTCTCCTGGCAAATTTCTAATGCTTTCAAAACAGCATGAAATTCTGCTTCATGGTTCGACATCTCCCCCAATAGAAACGAATATTCGTATATCTTTCCGTTTGCTTTTATGTAAACACCGGCACCACTAATTCCCGGATTGCCACTTGAAGCTCCATCTGTGTATACATTAATCAATGCTTTTGTCTCCTTTTTTAAGCGAGTATGTAATGGAATTATAACAGTTTGGCGTATAGTTTTCCTTAAGTACCGAATTTCTATAAATAGGTATAAAGAACTATTCAAAACCATGACTATATACACGATAATACAACTAACAACATAAATCGTACGAAAGGGCAAAATCGTTGAAAAGCGATGACGCAAAACTACAGGGGCTAAAGTCGGATGACAATGCTTGCCAGATATCGAATACGACCTCCGTCGATTTATGGTATTGCAAGGAGGAATATGTTTGAAGAAGTTTTACTATCGTGGTAGATTTTTTTGGCATCAATTAAGACTGAGGGAATTATCCACAGTTGTTTCCGATTGTCTTGATGACAGATTTAAACATAAGCTAAAAAAGAAAATTAATTACCATGAAGAAGCAGCAATGAACTACATAGTGAAAGACAAAAAAAGCGCCTAAAGGGTGCTTTTTTTAGTTTAATTTCTGTTTCTATAAAGTTAAAAGATAGTCTCTATTACCCTGCTCAGTAACCAATATTAGGTAGACATAACCATTTATTTAAAAATTAAAACAATTCAAATTAATCATGAAATTATCAATCCACTAATCTATAATTAAACTATCAAATTAAATAGGAGGTAAAATATTGAAGAAAAAGTATATTGTTCCTGTTGTTCTGTCATCGGCACTGTTAGTTGGCTCAGTCACAGTGAATGAGGTATTAGCTAAACCACAAGATTCTAGTTTTAATAGTGTGCAAGAAGAGAAGACGTGGAATGCAAAAGCCAATGTCCCGATATTCGTTAAGGAAAAAGTCGCAAAAAAGTTTTCTTCCAGCAATGCCTCGAATGCGGTTAATTTCCTGAAGCAAAATGAAAAGAAAATTGGGATTAAGAATCCAAAGGAAAACTTAAAAGTTAAAGATATTCAAAAAGACGATCTTGGAATGACACACATTCGCTTCAATCAAACGTTAGGTGGAGTGCCTGTAGATGGTACCGAAATAATTGTTCACTTTAATGAGAAAAATGAGGTTGTTGCAGTAAATGGCAACCATAATAAAGTAGTTCAAGATGATGTTATTAACACCAATCCTTCTGTTGACACCAGTGAAGCTCTTCAACAAGCTAAGTCATCCGTGAATGCTCCAGAAAAACTAGCGTATAAACCTACCTCTAACCTCGTTGTTTACTCATTCGAAGGAGAAAGTAATTTAGCTTATAAAATTAATGTTAATTTCCTGGGAGAAGAACCTGGAAACTGGTTTGTATTCGTAGATGCCAAATCGGGAGAAGTCATTGATAAATATAATGCGCTATTGCACGCTGATGGTATTAAAAAGAAGGCGCATAAAGGAGTAGGCGAAGGAGTACATGGTGAAAAGCGGGAACTTCACACAACAATGGAAATACAGCCTGAAGAAAGTACTACGTTTAAGTTGTATGATGAATCCCATGATAATCTAGAAGGTATTTACACATATGATTATAACACTGGAGATATTTTCGAAAATAAGAGTGAGTCCTGGATGGATGAGTACCAAAGCCCGGCAGTAGATGCGCACTATAATTCAGAAACTGTATACGAATATTACCTGAATGAACATGATCGTAACTCCCTTGATGGTAATGGAATGGCTATCGTTTCTTATGTTCATTTTGGCAATAATTATAACAACGCGTTTTGGAATGGACGTCAGATGACTTATGGTGACGGAGATGGTGAGTTCATGGTACCACTTTCGGCAGGACTAGATGTTGCTGCTCATGAGATGACACACGGTGTAATTACTCATACAGCAAATTTACGTTACCGGAATCAATCAGGTGCATTGAATGAGTCATTCGCAGATGTATTTGGAGCTCTTATCGATGAAGATGATTGGGAATTGGGCGAAGACATAATGGCGCCAGCCTCCATTGAAGAGGGTAGGGTTGCACTACGCAGCTTAAGTAATCCAGATCAATTTCCAGTATCTGATGCAAGAGCGCCTTACGGGGATGGAATGTACCCTGAGCACATGGATGAATTCTATGACATGCCAATTTGGGTAGATAATGGTGGTGTTCACGTTAACTCGTCCATCACAAACCACGCTGCATACCTAATAGGTCAGCAAATTGGCAAGGATAAACTTGGGCATATTTACTATCGTGCATTAACTACCTACTTAACACCTACTTCTGATTTTAGTGTTGCACGGGCAGCTATTGTGCAATCAGCCATAGATATTTATGGTGAAGGTAGTATGGAAGCAGAAGAGACAGCTAGTGGATTTGATCAGGTAGGGATTTACTAATAGATTAATTAAAGCTTGCAGGGGATTTTATTTTTCCTTGCAAGCTTTTTTGTTAGTCTACAACTTATATCCTATTCGGCTTTTAAATCTTTTTAATAGTATAGAACTTTCCACCCTTGTTATGCCCTCAACAGCATATAGTTCGTTGTTAATAAAAACTTCTAGCATTTTGAAGTCCTCCACAAGTACATGCATATGTAGTGTGCTAGGACCAGTCATTTGATAAACACTAGCGACATTGGGGTTATCTGCGAGGTTTTGCGCTACTTCCTGTAACTGCTTAGGTTCTACATCTACTTCAAAAAAGGCGGAAACATTTTTACCGAACTTTTCAGAGTTGATGGTAACAGTAAAATTCTCAATTACTCCGGTATCCTTCAGGTTCTTAATTCTATCTTTAACAGCTACACGTGAGAAACCTACCTTTTCGGCTAACTCTACATATGATAACCTGCCATCGACAATTAATTCTTCTATGATTTTCCGATCTATATCATCATATTTCATAGTTGACTTCCCCTAAAAATTACTATTTTTTGATTGCTTTTTTAATAATATCAGAAAATAGACATTTTAACAAAATTTTTACTTGAGGTAGTATACTTTATACAAAATGAAACTATTTTACCATTTTTTAGTCATTAATGTAATCGGTAACACTACTTTATTATACTTTTTGTTTGATATTCTATTGACTTTCTATTCATAATTATGTACTATTTTAGTAATTTAATAAAAAGTTAGAAAACTTTAAATATATATTGAATGGAGGAGTGATAAAGTGATTGGTTTAATAGTTAGAAGGCTGTTCCAGTTAGTTTTATTGTTGCTGGGTATCTCATTTTTAGTGTTTATGAGTATGTTTATTGCTCCCGGAGATCCTGCAACCATTATTGGCGGACCTACGGCAAGTAATTCAGATCTTGAAGCAATCAGAGCAGACTTAGGGTTAGATAGACCAGTTTTAGTTCAATATTTTGATTACTTGGGTGGTATTCTGCAGGGTGATTTTGGTTACTCATACCAAACTGGCCAATCAGTAACGGATGCTATTTTAACTAGATTTCCGAATACGATAAAACTTGCTAGTGCAAGCATGATCGTGGCGATAATTATCGGGATTATTGCAGGTATGATCGCAGCCATTAAGCAAAATTCCTGGATTGATATATCCAGTACGACATTTTCATTGGCAGGTGTATCTATTCCCAACTTTTGGCTGGGAACGATGTTAATACTTATATTCGCGGTTAATCTGCAATGGCTTCCAGTAGGAGGTTTAAACTCCTCTATTTTCACCTTTCAGGGTGTACTAGAGTTGATATTGCCGGCAATTACATTAGGAACTGCTTCAGCGGCTTTAATTGCCCGTATGAGCCGGTCAGCAATGTTAGAAGTTATTAAATCCGACTATATTCGTACCGCAAAAGCAAAAGGTGTTAAGCGCTGGTCATTAATTTGGATCCATGCTTTGAGAAATGCAATGATACCAGTTGTTACCGTTATTGGTATAAATTTTGGAGCATTGTTGGGTGGTACGATTATTACCGAGCAAGTATTTGCTATTAATGGTATAGGAAGATTAATGATAGACGCAATTGCAGCAAGGGACTTCCCTGTTGTACAAGGTACCGTGCTGTTAGTAGCTGCGATTTTCGTAATAGTTAACTTAATAGTAGATATTATTTATGCATTAATTGACCCAAGAATAACGTACAACTAGCGGTGAGGAGGAAAAGTGGTGCCATCTAATTTGGCTTTAAATGAAAAAAATGCAACATCCAGGAAACGAGAAAGCAATCTCGTAAAAACTTTTAAACGGATTCTAAAAAATAAGCTAGCAGTCTTTGGACTTTTCATTATTGCAATTCTAATAATCATAGCTGTATTTGCACCTCTGCTCGTTAGTCAGGGTCCGCTTGAACAAAATTTAAGTGAAACAGAGCTTGGGGTAGGTGCACAAGGTCACTTGCTTGGAACTGATAACTATGGCAGGGACATGTGGTCACGGTTAATCTACGGTGCTAGAATTTCCCTTGTAGTAGGGTTGTCATCCGTTATATTAGGGTTAATTGGAGGACTTATCTTAGGTTTACTGGGTGGCTACTATAAGAAACTTGATGGCATAATTATGAGAATTGTTGATCTGTTATTTGCATTTCCTGGGATCTTACTAGCAATGCTAATTATAGCGATGTTAGGGACGAGCCTAGTAAATGTAGTTATTGCAATTAGTATTTGGTCAATCCCAGGGTGCGCAAGGATAGTACGAGGGAGTGCCTTATCTATTAAAAAGCAGGAATATATTTTAGCTATGAAGTCATTGGGAGCAAGTGATGCAAGGATAATACTAAAACATATATTGCCAAACTGCACAGCACCAATTATTGTGTTTGCAACAATGCGAATGGGTACAGCTATTTTATCTACATCAGCATTGAGTTTCTTAGGACTCGGAGCACAACCGCCTACACCCGAATGGGGAGCAATGATAGCGGCGGGTCAGGACTTCATGTGGAGTGCTCCACATATGTCAATTATTCCAGGAGTAGCTATTATGCTAACTATCTTTGCATTTAATGTAGTTGGTGACGGATTAAGGGATGCATTGGATCCAAATATGGAATTAGATGGATAAAAAATAAGGAGGAATTTAAATGAGTAAAAGAATGTTTCAGCTTATCACACTTGTATTAATAACAGTATTAGCATTAGTTGGATGTAGTGAAAATAGTAGTAGTGGTGGGGAAAATAGCAGTGGTGAAACGCCAAACGAAATAACATACGCAACTACAACAGATGCTGCTGGGTTGTCTCCAATTGATACGAATGATTCCGTTTCATCTAATGTTACGTATCAAATCTATGAAACTTTATTT
>JBDNGJ010000108.1:0-24021 GCA_041689365.1 Virgibacillus sp. | reverse complement strand
TCGATATGATACCCGTTATTAAAAGAAATAGAGTGGTTGGCGATACCATAGGAATAGTGATATGTCTAAATTTTTCTACGAAATTTGCACCGTCTATATCAGCAGATTCATATAATTCTTTGGATATTGACTGAAGTCCTGCAATATATATAATAAGATTGAACCCTATAGATATCCAAATATGAATGATCATAATCGATATCAATGCAAAATTTGGATCTGATAGCCATGTAGGAGGGTTCTCGATTCCTAGTGAAATCAGCGTTTTATTAATAGGACCCTGAGCAGGATTAAATAGTACCTGCCATACAACTGCAACCGCAACAACACTTGATACATAAGGTATAAAGAAAGCTACTTTAAAATAGCTTTTAAAAAATACATTTCTATCAATTACGACTGCCAAAACCAGTGCTATTATCATGGTTATTGGTACAGTAAGCATAAGTACTAAATTGTTCAGTAACGATCTAAAAAATACTTCGTCGCCTAGCAGCTTTTTAAAGTTTTCAAAACCGGCCCACTCTATCTGACCTATACCCGTTACAAAGTTCCAATCTGAGAAACTAAGAATAAATGTTGCAATGACAGGGTAAATCACAAATACTGATAATCCCAACAACATCGGAGTAACAAATAAAATTCCCACTAGTTTTTCATCTTTTTCCTTTAATTTACCTGGCTTTATTCCCTTGCTCCCTTTTTTATTGCTAAAAATCATTGGGATGCACCTCACTCACTTTGTTAGATTAACACCATTATTTAGGTATTAGGCGGAAATTTTATTGTTTTCTTTTGAAGTACAAACTCAATTTTTTTCAATTAGTTCAGTACCACATCTTTTTTACTAAGATTATATTTCTTTTGAATTTTCACAAAAGAATGGTTAGCAAAAAACATAATTATCCAAGATAATACGTTAAGGCTGATAAATGGTATCAAAGCAGGGAACGAAACATTCAAGAAGAAGATTGAGATAATACTTAGTAAGATTAGAAAGCTGGAAATTGGATTAATAACCATTATAAAAAAAGCATTTTTAATCGTCTGCATTACCGTAATGTCATAGTGAACATATAACGGGAAAACATGTAGAAATGTTAAAACATATACAAGGGCCATCATAGTCAAAGGAAAAAACAAATAATCCGCGAAACTGTTTTCAACTACAAAAACAAATATAAAGTCAACATATAGAATGGAACCTATGACAGCAAATACTAAACCTAGTATATTACCTTTTATAAATTCTGCTTTATAAGTCTTCCAGAATAACTTAGAGATATGTATAGTGCTATCACCAATAATCCATTTCCGAGTAATCGTAAACACAGCAATGGTTGCCGGAAGAATGCCAAAAATGCCCAAACCCAGAACAGTAAATAGAAACCATAATACGTTTAAATATACAAATCTTACTAACCATTCACACATTGTATAGAGTCCGTCCATAAAACCTACATTAGTCAAATTTATCACTACCTAAGTTGTTTTTTTGATTTTCCGTTGACCCGTCTATGTATATAATAAAAAGTGGTATATTAATTCATACTAGCCACTAAATGATACAGGGCCTCTAGCTATTTTACTCTAGGCCATACATTGGATTTTACATTTTACAATGAACAACATGATGTTTAGTTGGTAACACTTTTATTTGTTTCTATGTTATCAACTCCAATAAAACAGTTAGTTAGTTGGTATCATTAAACTTTAACTGTATCCGCTTTCATTGGATCTTCTTCTTATTTACAGTAAGCTAATAGATGACTAAACAATTAATTAAATTAATTAACTAATTGAATTATAAACGGCTAGTTTTACTTTGTCAATTCACTTTTGAAATAATTTTTAATATTTGATAATTTATTACCGAGCATTTGCTTTGGAATGTCTTAATATCGCTGAGAAGTTATCTTTATAAACAAAAACCTGGGATAAGCAAAATGGAGCGACCTATGCCCAGGTTCAATTATGATATGCAAAACGCTTACTCGCTAAAAGTTTCCCACTCTTACTTAATTACTTATTGTTTCAGTTAATCCCTCTGTCGCTTCCTTTAGAGATGTTTCGGCAGCAACTGTTTCTAATAATGCTGTTTGAGGATTTTTCAATACAGCTTTTGCATTTAACAGTGCTGAATGGAAAGATTTCCAACTTTCCTTGGTATAATTTTTGTGATTTCTTCCTTTGTTTTTATCATACAATTGCTGTAATTCTTTTTTATCTACTTCCACTTTATTTTCGCCTGTAATTACGTCCATACCGTCAAACGTATAATCTCCTGCTTTAACAAAGACTTTTACAGTATGATGAGTATCTTTAAGTCCACGAACATGGTAAGAGGTTTGTCTATCTCCTGTAGAAGAGACTCTGTAATCATTTTCGACTAGCTGACCATCCATATATACGTCAATTAATGCATCTGAGGTTGCTCCGAATAGATTAAACCCTGACCCTTCAAAATCAAAAATCATACTACTATTACTTTCTTCAGGAGTACTGTAGATATTGACCCCGCGATAATCCATAAAAGTTTCTAACCTTTCGTTATCACCTAGTGAAACCTTCAATGTATGCTGCTTTTCTTCCAGCCCACTCACTGAATACCTTACGCCATCCGGATTAACGTTAAAGTTGCCCACATCTTCACCATCAAGTTCGAATTGATATTTAGTTTGTTGATCAGTTCCAGCTAGGTAATCAATGCCTGTACCTGTGAAGTTGACTAGAATATACGGGTCGTCATCAAAGTTCGCCCAGGCATTTGTACTATTTGAACCCCATGATTGATTTTTTCTAAATGCATATACTGTGTCTTCTTTATTCCCTATAAGTGATTCATCGGATATTTTGACAATATCACTGGCCCCTAGGTTTTGAACAGATAATGCAGGGGGCGGGTTATTCGTTTCAATTTCTGCTTTGGTAAAGCTAGTCCAACTTTCTTTTGCTACTACCTTAAGCGTGTGTTCTTTCTCTTCAAGATTCCCTGATGACCAGACCATCTGCTCCATAGAACTATTGTTTAGATAATTTGCTTCCCCAACTAATTCGCCATCTAAATAAACATCTGCTGTTCCATTGCTAGGATTTGTTTCACCAAATAACCTGACTTCGTGACCTTTAAAGGTAATTTCAAAGGAATCTCCATCAGAACCCCAAGCATTCCCACTATTCGATGACCAATCTCCAGAATAGAACACTTTGTTCAACGTTCCTTTCACATTTGTTTCGTCATTGAATCCTACAGTTATTCCGTTCCAGACAGGAAAGTCTGTTTTTGCGGTTATTTGCGTACGGTTAAAATGTGCATACCCTACTTGTGAATAATCCCATTTGCCAACATACCCAATCGGATTCCATATGTCAGTATTATTCAAAGCTTCTTCTTCGGTATCATATTTTTGACCTTGTGCATTATCATACTTAACCGATGTATAGGTGTATCCTTTAACTGGTTCTATACGCAAGTTATCGATAAGGGTTTCATAATAGCCAGAACCCATCACAACTCTCCCAGCCATTACGGTAGAATTTGCGTCTGTATACGTTGCAATCTCCTCCCCGTCAAGATAAAGGGTAAATACATTTTCTTTCGCTTCAAATGCTAAGTTATGCCAAACCTTGTTATCAAAATCTTCAATAGTTCCACTCTTTACAACGTCTCCAAGTTGAAGAATTTCGTAACTTCCATCTACATATACACGTACATTATATGGTGCAGAGGAATCTGACCAACCGGATTTCACCTGACGCAATCCAATCAAGGCATAGTTATCCCTGTTATCCAATTCAGTTGTGTGTGTATCTAGTAAAAAGTCATAAGAAGCCCTATAGTTTACCCAGCGGAAATCACCAAGGGTAGTGCTAGGGTTAATACTAGAAGCCGTTCCGTCTTCTCCACCCCAAACCGACCAATCTGCCCCAATGATGCCAGGAGTAATCATTTGCTGCAGCATGTTTCCATGAGCCTTTTCATCCGGAATTTCCAGATCAGTACGTTGTGCACTTCCGCTGGATTTCTGTTTCGTTGCTTTTTTAACTACCTCAAAAGCCCCAATTTGATCTGTCGTATAACGTGGTGTACCTCCACGACGCTCCACATAATCTCTACCTTTTTCATCAATAGGATATTTATCATACTCAAAATCATCCGTATATGGTAGAGGCATGATAGTATCTTCTGCTAAATCTACTGGCTGTGATTCATATTCAAAGCCTTCTACTTCCGATTTTTTATCTAACGTTGAAATGGTCACGATTGAATAAGGTTCCACTTCGACTTCATATACACCATCTACTGGTGCGATTACGTCAACATTCTTAAACCAGTTCGCGTCATATTCTTGTCCTTCATCTGGCCCGCGCGTTTCCCAAACATATACAGGTGCATTTTCTTTTCCACTTAGGTTTTTAGTTTTAATCTCATATTTACGTGTATTCTTTGAATTATTTGCAAAGACTGTTGTGTAATCATCTGTTTCTGGATCTTTCAATGTCATGTAATTATGCGTGCTCGTATCAACATCTACACCACCATCAAAGAAATTCCCATCACTAAACGTTGCATCTTTTACATACATCCATCGCTCATTTTCGGGTGTGGTATGATCATCATATCCGACGAAGTTCATCACATGGCGAACGCCTTGCACTCCACCATCTACTTCATAATAACCAGACCATGGATCAAACGCACTAATCAAGTGTTTCGGGTTATATTGAGCACCTTGATAAAAGGCTGCAACGGATGGCTGAAAATCAAATGAAACTGCATTAAGCGGATACTCGCCTGCACCTTTCCACGAATACACAGAAATAATGCGCGAAGTTACATCGATAATCCCAGTTCTTCCTCCAAGTCCATTATAGTTTGGCTCCATATTTTCACGATAACGCGCATTAATCATTGGTGCAATTCCCTCAGACACCCAAACTTCTTTTGGTTGTTTGCCTTCACCTTTCAGTTTATTTTGTAATTCAGTTAGTTCATCAGAGCCAGTCAAACCATAATGGGCACTGATTACATCAATTTCATCAATTAAACCTGAATGATTAAGCAATGTTCTGCTGATTGATGCTGTATCACGATAGCCGTCCGCGGCAACAAGTTTAATATTTTTATAATCTGATTCATAATTTGGCTCTTTTTTAATTTCCGAAGTAAAGTATTTTAGCCATTCTACTTCAATTCTACCATTGCCTCCGATAGCTCTCTCGTTTTGAGAGATTCCAACGTAATCCAGTTTAAAGCCATATTCATTATAAACTGCATCGATTGTCTGTTTATACCATTGATAACGATTCTCATATTCACCATTTGCGACACCTTTCCACGACCAGCGCGGTTCACCCCAACGTAGAATTTCAGTCGTAATATCCTCATTAATTGACTTGGCGTCTGCAGCAAATTGGAATCCTGCTCCTCGTAGCACATTTGCTGGTTCATCAGGATAACGCATTGTTGCGGGCTCTGTCCCTGAAGATGAATTAACATCTGCCCCCAACTCTACTTTAACGTGCGATAGCCCAGCTCCTGTTTCTTTATTAAACAGTTGATTCATAATTTCCCAATATTCCTTTGGATGCTCTTCCTTGTAATCTACCAATAAGCGGGAGGTATTGTTAGCCGTTACCGTTCCAAACCCTTTAAATCGATTATATTCATCCACATTATTTCCATCAATTGTAATTGTCTTTGTATTATCTTCAGCTTCTGTTTTGCTAACTTCCATGAAGAAGAATGACCCACCCAATAAGATGGAAGCAACCCCTAAATAGCCGACAATCTTTTTAAATTTTTTCCTTCTACTTTCCATTGCCAAAACCCTTCCTTTCCCTTCGCTCAAGACATATAACAAGATGATATATAATGCTACGTTCTCGCTATATGCTTGAATTTACTTACAATTAATTCTTAACTGATAATAAAGAAATCTAAAGGTAGTAATTAGCTAATAATTCCCTCCTTTATATTTTCAAAATTGTATATGTTAGCTGGATGAAGATTTCTTTCACCCAGTTCTAACCTTTTCCCCTCAACCCTTGTTAACGTTTTCATTATTTTGTATCACTTCATCCATATTGGTGAGTTCATATATGGGAGGACATCAAAGACTTCATGAACCAAGTATTCTATAAAAGAAAAACTCCTTAAAAAGAAGTTATTATAAAATCCTATCATTTTTATAAATGCTTATTTCAACAGCTTTTTTAATTAATTAATTAAATTAATTTATTTATTGGATTATAAACCCTCTCATTCAGTCTGTCAATTTACTTTTTGGATAATTCATAATATTAGGTATTTAGCACTATCCCTATTAATTTTATTGATTTTTTGATTGAATTATAATCTGCTCTTTTTAAACTGCGTATTTAAATAACCAGAAACTAATTTTATAGAATTTGAGAAGACTTTGGGAACTGAATAAACTATTGCTAATTCAATTGAGAAATAAATACTTGAACTTATAAATAAAAAATAGTAAAATTAACTTAATTAAATTAATTAATTAACAAGTCACTTTTTTACTCACTATCATATTAATTTTACACAAGCTAGAAGTTAAGGAGGTTATTATGGTTAAATTAAACCTAACACATGATTTTGAGACCATATTCAAAACCAAATCACCATTTCGTACCTTCTTCGCCCCAGGACGAATAAACTTGATTGGTGAACACACAGACTATAATGGTGGTCACGTCTTACCAGCATCCATTTCATTTGGGACATATGCACTTGGTCTAAAACGAAGTGATCAGAAATTACGTTTTTACTCCATGAACTTTCCAGAATCGGGAATTATTGAGTGTGATTTGTCCGATTTAAATTACAGCGAGGATCACGACTGGGCCAATTATCCGAAAGGGATGGTTCTCTATTTACAGAAAGTTGGACACGAATTTTCTCATGGTGCTGACATTTTATACTATGGAAATATTCCAAATGGGGCAGGACTCTCCTCTTCTGCTTCCATTGAAATGGTTACAGGTGTTTTACTAGAAGGTTTATTCAATATGGACATTGACCGTGAGCAGATGATCAAACTCGGTCAAAAAGTGGAGAACGAATATATCGGTATTAACAGTGGAATCATGGATCAGTTTGCAATTGGCATGGGGAAAATAGATCATGCTATTCTATTAAACTGTCAAACATTGAAGTATGAATATGCCCCACTTCTATTGAATGATTATGTCATCATCATCACTAATACCAATAAGCAACGAACACTTGCAGGTTCAAGCTATAACGAACGGCGCGAACAATGCGAGCAAGCTCTTTTAAATTTACAGACAGAGCTCTCAATACAGAGTTTAGGGGATCTAACAGAGGAAGAGTTTGATCAGTATAAGCATCTTATCAAAAGTGAAACCCACGAAAGACGTGCAAGGCATGTAGTCTATGAGAATGTGCGTACGTTAAGTGCATTAGAAAAATTACTTGAGGATGACTTACCAGCATTCGGAGCACTAATGAATGAATCACACCTCTCTCTACAACATGATTATGAGGTAACCGGTATGGAGCTCGACACATTAGTCCAGGCTGCATGGAAACAGCCAGGTGTCCTAGGTGCTCGTATGACAGGAGCTGGTTTTGGCGGATGCGCCATTGCAATTGTAGAGAAAGACAAAGCAGAAGATTTTAAGAAAAACGTCAATACCATTTATCATCGAACAATTGGCTATGACGCTACATTTTATACAGCTGCAATCGGTGATGGTGCAAAGGAAATCATAGAGGGAGTGTTAAAATGAGTGTCTTATTACTAGGTGGGGCTGGCTATATTGGTTCGCATGCTGTTTATCAGTTAATCGGTAAGGGTGAGCACGTAGTAGTTATTGATAACCTGGAAACTGGCCATAGGGAAGCAGTCCATCCAGAAGCAACATTTTATGAGGGAGATATTCGTAATATTGGCTTTCTCCGCCATGTATTTCGACAAGAAAGCATTAACGCGGTCATACATTTCGCCGCAAATTCGCTTGTTGGCGAGTCAATGGAAAAACCACTTAAATACTTTGATAATAATGTTTATGGCACACAGGTGCTGCTCAAGGTCATGATCGAATATGACGTTAAAAACATTGTCTTTTCATCCACTGCAGCAGTTTACGGGGAGCCGGAATCGGTACCTATTACGGAAACAACACCCACCAATCCAACCAATGCGTATGGTGAAACAAAGCTGATTATGGAAAAACTGATGAAATGGGCGGATCATGCACATGGTACTAAATCGGTTTCCCTGCGCTACTTCAATGTTGCTGGGGCTAGAAAATCTACCGAAATTGGTGAAGACCACCGACCAGAAACACATCTTGCCCCAATTATTTTACAGTCAGCACTCAGTCAACGTTCCCATATTAACATTTTTGGCACAGATTATGACACACATGACGGGACATGTGTCCGAGACTACGTTCATATAGAAGATCTGATTAGTGCTCATCTTCTGGCATTAGATTATTTAGAAAATGGTGGGAAAAGCAATGTCTTCAACCTTGGCAGCAACCAAGGATTCTCCGTAAAGGAAATGATTGAGACGGCGCGAGAAGTTACTGGCCAAGAAATCCCAGTTAAAAATGGTGAACGACGTGCTGGGGATCCTGGTGTTTTGATTGCCAGTTCTCAAAAAGCGAAAAGTCAATTAGGCTGGAATCCAAAACAAACCTCTATTACAGAAATTATGCAAGACGCATGGAATTGGCATACCACACATCCAAATGGCTATGAAATGAGTGTGGAAAAATGATTCATAACCATATTACCGGACTTATTCAAAAGGCAATCGAAACAGGGCTAATTGAGCAAGCAGATGCAATCTACACCAGAAATCAAGTGATGAGTTTATTACATGTTGAGTCTTATCCGGAAAATGCCGATAACGGAACAAACGATTCTATCCCAAACCTACTTGAAAAAATTGTGGCATATGCTAACCAACATAACGTAATAGGGGATATCTTCGATGAAAAAGAAATTCTGAAAACTAATATCATGAATTGCTTCATTGCTAGGCCATCGATTATAAATGAAACCTTTTATAAGAAATATGAGCAATCGCCCAGAGCAGCAACAAACTACTTTTACAGCTTAAGCAAAAACAGTAACTATATTCAGATGAATCGGATTGCTAAGAACGTTCATTTTAAAGCAGATACAGTATACGGGAAAATGGACCTAACCATTAACTTATCTAAACCCGAAAAAGATCCAGAGCAAATTAGGCGAGAACGCGAGAAAAAGCTAAATACAAATTATCCAAGGTGTCTTTTATGTGTTGAAAATGAAGGCTATGCAGGTCGTACTGGCTATCCGGCACGTGGAAATCATCGTTTAATCCACGTACCCTTAGAAGAGGAAAACTGGTATATGCAATATTCACCATATGTCTACTACAACGAGCACAGTATTATACTTGCCGAAGAACACCGTGACATGAAAATTGATAAAAAGTTATTTGAACGACTGCTTACATTTATTGATAAATTCCCACATTATTTTGTTGGTTCCAATGCCGATCTCCCTATTGTTGGAGGCTCGATTTTAAGTCATGATCATTATCAGGCTGGTCATTATGAATTTGCAATGACACGTGCTGCAGACGCATTTTCGTTTACGATGGAGAAATTTCCTGCTACAAAAGCTTCTGTTTTGAAGTGGCCGATGTCCGTTATTCGCCTGCAGAGCTCTCAAAAAGAAAAACTTCTCCAGGCTGCAGATTATATTTTACAAACATGGAAAAGTTACTCCGACGAGGATGCCGGAGTGAGAGCTTTCACGGGTAATACACCACATAATTCAATTACACCTATTGCCCGGATTCGCGACGGAAAGTACGAACTTGATCTTGTGTTACGGAACAACCGAACATCCGAAGAGTGCCCGTTTGGAATTTTCCACCCCCATGCAGATGTTCATCATATTAAAAAGGAAAATATCGGCCTTATTGAAGTTATGGGCCTTGCAGTATTCCCAGCAAGGCTGAAAAATGAACTAGCTGAAATTAAAAAGTTTTTGCTTAGTCAATTAAGTAATGTAGCTTCCTATCATCAACAATGGGCAAAACAACTCAAACACAAATATAGCACTATTTCAGATCCTAACCAAATTGATGTGCTAATTGAAAAAGAACTTGGGGAAAAATTTGTTCGAATACTTGAAGACGCAGGAGTCTTTAAAGAACAGGCCTCAATCGAACGCTTTATTAATACATTAGATAGGTAGGTGAATGAAGTGAATATAAACAGGAAAGATAAATTAGGTAAATGGCAGGAATTCACACTCGAAAACGATAATGGCATGAAAGTGAGCATACTCAATTATGGTGGAATTATTACTGAGATAATTGTGCCAGACCGAAATGAAAACATGGAAAATGTTGTTCTAGGTTATAAAGATTATGCTAATTATGAAACTAACTCGAATTTTTTCGGTGCACTAATTGGGCCTGTCGCAGGTAGAATTCAAGATGCTTCGTTCACAGTAAATAACAATAAATATGTATTGGAAGCAAATGATGGGAAGAATCATATTCACGGCGGATCGACCGGATTCCATCAAGTGATTTGGAATGCTGAACCATTTCAAACAGATAATGGTATTGGCTTGATGCTCATACATAAGAGAATAGATGGAACAGCAGGCTATCCTGGTAATCTGGATGTGTGTGTTACTTATACACTGAATAATGATAACCAGCTAATTCTTGATTATGAAGCTGAAAGTGATCAGCAGACTCCCCTCACACTAACGAATCATTCGTATTTTAATCTAAGCGGGGATTTAAAAAGTACAGTCCACAATCATCAAATTATGATTGACAGCGTTCGTTTTATAGAAATGGATGAGGATTTGATACCGACTGGAAAAGTGATTAACACGGCTGATACACCCTTTGATTTCCGTAAGGGTCTTGAACTTCGGAAGGGTTTTAAGGATGACTTTGAACAGAATAAGCTCGCCGGAGATGGCTATGACCATTATTTTATGTTTGATAATCAAAAGGGCGAAAATGTAATTGTGAATGATGATGTATCAGGTCGAATATTGAAAATCCAAACAAATCAGCCAGGCATGGTCATGTATACGGCAAACAATCTGGATAAAGGACTGCAGTTAAAAGAAGGTCTTTCAAAAAAATACTTAGGCGTATGTTTTGAAACACAGGCTGCCCCGGGATCGTTACACCATGATGGGTTTCCAAGTGTTATCCTTGAACCAGGAGAAAGTTACCAAAAGCAGACCTTATTTGATTTTGGAATAAAACATTATGGCTGAAGCTTTTATGTTAGCTTCAGCTGTTTTCAACTGGGTCAAATACTTCGACAAAAAGTAGTGATACTGCACCTAACAATGTTGCGTCATCTCCAAGCTTCGTTACAGTAACTGCGGTCTTCCTTGCTTCAGGTGTAAGGGCACGTTGATCAATTGTTTTCTTGATAGCAGGTAAAATGAATTTTTCGCCTTTCATAACCCCACCACCCAAGACAATTTCACTTGGGTTTATGAGGTGTATTAAATTTGTTAAACCAACGCCGATTGCTCTCCCTGTCTCTTGCAAAATTTCAATATAAGAAATATCACCCGTTTGTGCTAATTCATGTATTTTTTGACCGGTTAATGTGTCAGAGTCTTTGTCGCGGTGGATCTGATCACGTGCCCGTTTAGCAACAGCATCTCCGCTAGCAAATGTTTGCAAACAACCTCGATTGCCACATTCACAAATATCACCATTTATATCAATAGTCATATGACCAATTTCACCAGCGATATTCTTTTCACCATGATATAGCTTTCCATTGATAACAATGCCTGAACCAACCCCGCGACCAATATTCACTGCAACCATACTTTTCAGGTCACCATGTCCACCAAACCATGATTCGCCTAGCGCCATTGCTCTTGCATCATTCTCCACTTTAATAATTAAATCATATTCTTCTTCAAGTTCTGCTTTAATCGGTATATTTCTTAAGTCTAAATTTGGTGCAATAAGTGATGTACCTGCTGTTACATCCACAACACCATGCATTGCCACACCAATTCCAATAATCTTATCTTTACGCTTAGTTGATGATTGAATAGTTTCATTAATGTTTTCCTTCAGGATGGCGATGAATTCATCATTTGTGATTGGTGTTTTTAACTTACTAGACACTCTCTCAAAAATTTCCCCTGACAAATCAGTAAGAATACATTCCACTCTCTCAGGCCCTGCATCTACCCCAATAACATAGCAAGCATCAGTATTTATAAGAAGCATAGTTGGCTTTCGTCCGCCTTTTGAATTACCCAGAGTACTCTCTCTTACTATTCCCTGGTCGAGTAGTTCTTTTACAATACTGCTTACCGTTGGTGGAGTGAGTTGTGTTTCTTTTGCAATTTGTGCCCTGGAAATAGGCTCAGACTTACGTATTTTATTTAGGATGTTTGACTTATTTACTGATTTCATTAATTGAAATGTACCGCGCTGCATGATATTCCCCCGTCTTCACTTAAATTTAATTGCTGTGAATAATAAAACTATTCCCTAGTTTGATTATTTTCCACTAAGGCTTTTAACGTCTTAGCGTCCTCTATAAATTGACGCTTGTCATCCCCCTTCACAAATTCAATCAGGAAATATCGATCTGATTTATTAAATTTTTCTAATTGATTGAAATATAGCTGCCACTCCTGTAGACCTTTTCTAAATGGAAGTCTATCTTTAACAGTCCATTGGAACACGTGTATATTCGTCAGCCACGGAATTAAATCCTCAATACTTTCCAGTCTTTGCTTAATGGGTTGCCCTTCTGCCGGCTGCCAATATAAATTTACATGAGGATAATCTATTTCTTTCATAAGCTTTGCAGCACTTTCCTTAGTATCTGTCAGCGTATTCCGATGATATTCTAGGTTAATAGATATATTTTTTTGCTCGGCAAGTTTAGCAACTCTTCTCGCTTCCTCTACAACACCCATTCTATACCTGTCACCAGCCTCTTCAGACCCTAGTGTACCAGCCCAGACACGTATGGATGGAGCCTTCAGATGTACAGCCGTTTCCAGTATTTCCTCAAATAAATGATTATTTCTCTCGTACTCTCCCAGTTTATAATAGGATCCATAAGAAGCTACCTCCAGGTCCACCTGTTCTGATAACTTAGCTACTCTAGATGCTTGATTGTAATCACCAGGTGGAACATGAATATCAGCACCCCATTCAATTCCTTCTAACTTCGCATCTAAAGTTAGTCCTATGACCTCTTCAACTGGTAAATTTCTAAAAGTTACAGAACACACTCCAGTTTTATACATAGTTCTCCCACCTCTGTATATAAGAATTAGCACGATACATGGATTTTCACCCAATTATTCTTATTATATTATAACATAGTTAGTTAATTTAATTTAGCGTTAAATATTCAAGGACGGATGATCAGGTCCATTTCTGGAAATCAACTTAATAAAAAACTTCATTAGTTAATTCTATCAACCTGTGATGACCGTATGTCACCTTCCCAATTTCAATCCCTTTAAGAGATAAACGAACAAGGGTCAGGTTCACCGACCCCCGGGTGTCAACCGGGACAAAGTTCCTGTCCCTCTTCGGCCCTGTTATTTCAAGAAGGATGCACTTACATTTACCATGACTCCGGAGTCCTCGGGCACGGCACTTGTGTTTATTGATAACTTGTCATTGTGGAAACTCAAACTATTTATACCATTCATATTCATTTCACTAACTAGTTCATATCCATTTTCATTCATGAAGGCCTTATACATATCCATAATTTCATCTACATTCACCGACTCAGTTACATATGAAATAGTTAGTCCATTAGTATCACCTTCATTTACTTGTACTGTACTGATGATTTTATATTCACCAGGAAAAGGAATCTCTTCGGGAAATTCTTCCGGTAGTTCCTGAGATGAACTTACTGAAACGCTCTCTCCATTCTCTGACTCCAATTTCACTTCACTTCCTTCATCCCCACCAACAGACACACTATCTCCATTATCTCCAACCGGAATGGTAACTTCATCGTCTCCACAGCCACTCAATAACAAGGTGATGATAGTTAAACCAAGAATAAACAGGACAACTTTATTTTTAATCATCAACTAATCCTCCCATATTTTTATAAACTTACACCATCTTATAATTATATTGGATGAAGGTAGTTTTTGATATTATACTTAGGGATACACTTTTAGGGACAGAGGGTCAGGTTCATTGTCCCGCTCCGTGTGGTCCAGTCAGATAAAATAGCATCTGTTTTCACTACAATCGATTCTCACGTTAAAAAAGTGGCATTGGATATAAATTTCTAATCCATATGCCACTTTCCCAGCTTTTTATACGATAGTACTTAAAAGAAAGGTACTTTCTGCTTTAGCAGAATCCCGCAAGCTGCCTCGTGGTGCAGAAGTTCCAATACAATCGAGAAATTATACAAAGCACGTAAGAGGGGCTATCTACCCAATAGCGGAAAATACCCGCGAATATACTGCCCGGTATCATAACAATCCTTGTCAAAAAATATACATTTTGAAGAGGGGGAATTGTTGTGAGTGAAATCAAATGTTTAGTCTGTGGTGGAGAGCACTTCCGTAAAGGATACTATGCTATTGATGTTAACGTCGATATTTATTCAACTGCCTATAATAATGTAAGAACGATGGCGAACAGTTTCGAGTATCCAGTTGATATCGATGTCGACGTAGATACTGATATAGACCATCAAACAGATACGAGGACTGACATTAATCTGATGCTGGTATCAGAAGGGAAGAATTCCTTTCTCGACTGCCATTCTGATGTTCACAAATACGCATGTGAGGATTGCGGTTATATTATGACGTTCACCAAGGAAAAAAACGTAAAAAGCAAAAAATGGGAACAGCAACGAAAACAGCGGGAGAATAATTATGATTGGACTGATTTTGGTGGTTAGGGGAGATAGTGACTAGAAATATAGTCACTGGACTTTGAGGACTAAAAGTGCCGGGACAAGGAACCTGTCCCTGCTTGTCCCATAAAAATGACTCCAGCCATATGCCAGAGTCATTCGTTATATAAATTATATAGCTGTGAACCCACCATCAATTGGAACTACAGCACCATTAATATAGTTTGCTTCTTCACCTAGCAAAAATGCTACTAATGCCGCAATTTCTTCTGGCTGTCCTAATCGTTTCTGAGGAACCGGTGCAACCGCAGCTTCAACTGCTTCCGGATTTTTTTTACGGTATTCTTTAACCATTGGGGTTTCTGTAGTCCCTGGCGAAATAGCATTAGCTCGAATACCTTCATTTCCATATTCTGCAGCAATCGTTTTTGTAATACCAGCAATACCATGCTTCGTTGCAGAATAAGTTCCTACAGTTGCTTGACCGACTAAACCTGCAGTTGAAGATGTATTGACAATAGCACCACCACCATTTTCCAGCATGACTTCCAGTACATATTTAATACCATACAATCCACCACGCAGATTAATACCGATAACTTGATCAATATCCTCTATCGTGTTTTCAGCGAATTTTAAGCCTGGCCCGGAAATACCAGCATTGTTAAAGAACATATCAATGGTTCCGAACGCTTCAACTGTTTTATCTACATAATATTTAACCTCTTCAGCCTTGCTTACATCCGCTTTCGCAAAAATTGCTTTTGAACCTTTTTCCTCAACTAACTTAACCGTTTCATTACCTGTTTCTTCTGATACGTCGACCACACTGATATATACGCCAGATTCAGCTAATTTGAGCGCCGCGGCACGTCCCAAACCTCCACCTCCTCCAGTGATTACGGCAACTTTGTTTTGACCCATAATAGATCCCCCTTTATAAAGTAATAGCTATCTGCAAGAAAAATAATTATTTAAAGTGATAACTACGGTTATATTCTACCCTTTATGCGGGAGTTAAAACATCTGCTGCTTCACTCATCGGAACGGGGACAAGGAACCTGTCCCCGTTTGTCCCCCTAACCAATCTTTTCTGAACTTTCTTCTTCTGTTTCCTCTTCAATGGTTTCAATTCCGATGCCTGTATATCCTAGCAGTATAGCAAACATAAACCCTACGTAGCACAGAATTGCCCATGGTGCATAACTCAAAGTAGGTACTCCGAGGGTTCCTGCCATAAACACACCAGCAGATGACCATGGAATAAGTGGAACAACAACAGTACCAGAGTCTTCTAATGTTCTAGATAGATTTTTCGCATGTAGCCTTTTATTTTTGAACGTATCCTTATATATTTCACCTGGGACAATAATGGATAAATAAGAGTTACCTGTTACTAAAGCCATTGTTATACATGAAAGAACTGTTGATAGGATAAGGTCCCCCGTTGTTTTAACAATTTTTAGTAATGCATTAATTATAACTTCTAAAATTCCTGCCTTTGTGATGATTCCTGCAAATATAAATGCACTAAATGCAATCAAAATTACACCTGTCATCGATTGCATGCCACCCTGATTAACCAGCCTGGTAACTTCAGGTATTACACCATCAGGGTTAAAACCTGCACTATTAACCATGGACACATTGAACCCAGTAACTGTGGAAGCAAATATATCTACTGGTGAAATTCCTTGAATGAACTTAGCTAAAAAGCCTGCAACAACAGACGAGAAAATAATTGTTGGAAGTGTTGGTTTTTTCCTGATTGATCCGTAGAGAACTATAATTGGTGGCAGTAACAATAATAGATTCCAGTCAAACATTTCCGTTAATGTTTGCAACATCACTCCCATTTCTTCTGGAGTTGACACAGAATCAGATGAAAGATTAAAACCAACAATGGTATATACAATGACACTAACTATGGCTGCAGGTACAGTTGTATAAAGCATGTGTTTGATGTGTTCATATAATTCGCTTCCTGCAGCGATAGGAGCGAGGTTCGTTGTATCCGATAATGGTGAAAGTTTGTCACCAAAGTATGCACCCGCGACAATTGCGCCTGCTGTAGCGGGTAAGGACGCACCTAATCCCGTCGCAATCCCGATTAAAGCCACACCAACTGTCCCAGCGGACCCCCAAGATGTACCAGTTACAATAGAGATTACAGCCGATACGACAAATGCAATAAGCACGATAAATGCTGGATTAATGATTTCCAATCCAAAATAAATCATCATGGGGATTGTACCTGAGACCATCCAGGTCCCGATTAAAACACCAATTGATATAAGAATTAATATAGCAGGCATTGCTGCATCAATTTTTTCACGGATTCCAAGCATCATTTCGTCCCAATTGACGCCTACACGAAGTGCGATAAACCCCGCAAAAACAGACGCCAGAATAAGCAGCGGCTCAGGGCTAAACCCATAAACCCCGTAACCAATCGCAAGAAGTAAAAGCATAACTACAATAGGTAAAAAAGCTTCAAGTAAAGTTGGTTGTCTTTTCATAGTGTTCCTCCTTAAATGTGATTAATTTTTATCTTCAAAAGTCCCTTTAACAATAACTTCCTTATCCCTAATCATTTGCCGGCCTTTCGAAAATACATGTTCAATATCCAAGGTTTCTTTTTCTAAAATTAAAATATCAGCATCAGACCTTTCCTTTAACAGTCCTTTTTGACTTAACCGGAGTGCACTCGCTGTATTACGTGTAACTAAAGACATTACCTCCGAAATAGGTAGTCTGCTTTCTTTAATAGCAGAAACAACCTGATTGAATAAAGTTTGCGGACTGGCAACACCGTAGCCTACTAACTGTCCTTCATCATTAAATTTAGGCAAACTACCATTTCCGTCCGACGAAATTGTTAGCTGTTCCATGTTTCCGCCATTTTCTTTAAAGTATTTAATCCAGTCTCCAGTTTCATGATCAGCGGTAATATCGACAAAAGCCCCTTTATTTGATAAGGCTATCGCGTCATCCAACAGTTCCCTACTTCTTGTAATATGCGTAGCGTAAATATTTGATGGCGGAATCTCGTAATCTTCCAGAATATGATGCAATATTGATAGACGATCTTTTCCTATCCCAACATGGAAATGCGTGACACCAGCCTTGTTGCTCAGAAGACCACCTACCCTTGCTTCAGCGGTCAATTTGGCTATTTCATGGAGGGAAGGCTGTGCCGACCTGGAATCTGAAATAGCTATTTCGCCCGCTCCAATCACTTTATCAATTAGAATCACGTCATCTTTTACAGACGATGTGATGGTAGGAGTTGGGACATGATAATTCCCGGTATAGATATAAGTAGTAATCCCTTCTTCTTCAAGTCCCCTAGCCTTTGCCAAAAGTGAGGTCATATGACGAGTTGTTCCATCTGTCCCAATACAACCTACCACCGTAGTAATACCTGATTTGGTAATTTCACTGAGTTGTATTTCAGGAGTTCTTGTCGCAAAACCTCCCTCGCCACCTCCTCCCATTAAATGGACATGAGGGTCAATCATTCCGGGTAAAACAACTGATCCGGCAGCATCGATAACCTGAACATCCAATCCAAGACCCAGCAATTTCTTTTCATTAATGTCACCAATATTAATTATCTTTTCTCCAATAATAAGAACCGACTTCGTCCCAATGTAATCTGGTGTATAAAGCTCGCCATTTTTTATAAGCGTAATCATATTATGTCTCCTCACTTGATGATTCTATATTTCAATTATTCCAAAAACTACAAGTGTGTCTACCCCCCTCATATAAAAATCCTTCTACTACTCAATAGCAAATTTCGTGCCAACTCAATTGGGCCTGTTATTTCGTCACGGGAATTCAGTATATACGTTTATAGGCTTTCTTTTAGGTTGATCGCAAACCTAAAAAACTGTAATTCCTAAAAGAAATTACAGTTTCTCAAATTAAATTCGTTCAAGAACCTTGCTCCCGAGCTGGGTAATTTTCGTCCCTTGTTTCTTTGTGCCCGAATAGACACAGCCGCATTTTCTTAAAGCATCTATTTTAACACGAAGCTTGCCCTCCGAAATTGGGACATCCAAAATGGAAATTATTGTTTGCCTGCCAATTCCTGAATTTTGATTTTTATACATTAACAGACTGTATAATATTTTTTTAAAGAGGATTAAATCCCCCTGATCCTCCAGGTAATTTATAGCAAAATTAATTTCACCATCGTCGGAGGCTCTTGGTTTCATGCTTAATGGAAGATGCTCCACTCCGGCATGTACACCATCTGCCACGACTGTTAGATAATTTATTAACCCTTCCAATTCACGAATGTTACCAGGCCAATTATAATTAGTTATCGATTCTAACATTTCTGCAGTTAAACTTAATTTTATATTTCTTTCATCAAGAAAATGGCTAATCAGTATCTTAATATCCTGCTGCCGTTCCCTTAGCGGAGGAATATCTAATGGAAGTTGATTTAGACGATAGAACAAATCCTCCCTAAATTCACCCTCACTGATCATTTGATAAATATCCTTATTTGTCGCTGCAATAATTCTTACATTAATTGGTATTACTTTACTTCCTCCCACACGCATTACTTCTCTTTCCTGAATGACACGCAGAATAGCAGCCTGGATATTTGGAGGGGCATCACCGATTTCATCTAAAAAAATAGTTCCATTTTGAGCCAATTCAAACAATCCAGCTTTACCGCCTCGCATTGCCCCGGTAAAGGCTCCCTCCTCATATCCAAACAGTTCACTCTCAGCTAGGGATTGTGTAATACCTGCAAAGTTAACTGCTACAAAAGGACCCTTCTTCCTGGAAGAGTAGTCATGCATTGCCTGAGCAAATACCTCTTTCCCCGTCCCACTTTCTCCAGAAATAAGAATAGTATATTCACTTCTCGCAATTTTTTTAGCAAGATTCTTTGTCTGTTCAATTAGTTCACTTTTACCGACAATATCGTCAAACGAATATTTTGTAGTCAAGCCTGATTCTGTCTTCTTCTTTCTAATCTCCTGTTCCATACGCTGTACATGTGACACATCCTGAAACGTAATTACTGCACCAGCGAATTCTCCATCTAGAAAGTTAGGCGTTTTTGTTATAAGAATATGTTGTCCTTGTACCTGAATAATTTCTCTTGGAATTTCCCTCCTGGTATCCATCACATCATCAATGTTCAAATCCCTAATCACTTCTGAATAATGCCTTCCAGTTACATTCTGCCCCTTTATTCCTAGAATGTTGCTCGCTTCTTCATTAAAAACAGTAATAGTTCCATTAGCGTTGACCCATATAATCCCTTCATGAACGGCATCCAAAACGGTCTCTAAATGGGTATTTAAAAATTTCTCATTCTGAATGGAAGAAGCTAATTCCCTTCCAATTCGTACAAAGTTACGAAAATAATCCATCGTATAAAGATGTGGTTTATCAATTAATAATCCGAGTGTTCTAGCAATTTCAAAGATAGTTGATAAATCCAGGTTGCGATCCCCTAAATCAATCACCTTTTTCACCTTAGAGGGAACCAATTCTGTTAATCCATGTGTGATAGCTACATCGAAGCCCCTTACTTCCGGGAGTGGATTCATATCAGGAGAGTACGCAGTTAAAGCTAGCTGATCAAATCCCAGCCTTTTAAATAATTCAACAGAATCTTTTGCAATATGTGTTTCATTACTAACGAGAAGGCACTTGGTATCTGCCGGTATATCAAGTAGCTGTTCTAACTTATTAAAATCAATCGATCGATTTGCCGTTATTAAAGGAACATTTTTTATTCCCGTCCCGAGATATTCTGTATATATCTCATACGAACCGGAAGAAAGCACCAAATCCACTTCATTCATATCGACAGGCGGAAAATGATTGCTTGCCAATTGAATGCCCTGGCCAAATATTTCCTTAAGCTTATTTTTAAATGCATGATAAACCCCAACCTCTTTTGTCAGGATAAAAATAACTGGTCTGTTCATCCTCATCGCTCCAATTTATTAGAAAAATAAATAAAAAATACTGAACGTAATAGTAACATAGTACGAAAAATAAATCCTCAACACTAGAATGGCTGTCATCCAATGTAAATGCATTGGGTGACAGCCATTAAAATAGTATAGACTCAATTTTGACTACACTCAGAAATTCGATATGCTTTGATACCGGGACAAGAGACCTGCCCCTCATTGTCCCTGTTCATAGAAAGAACCCGATAAAGAAATTTCTTTCTACTTCTTATCCTTCTACATATTCATAAGCTCTTAATAATAGATCAACAATGTGAATGGCTTCCACTTCACCTGAAAGTCCTTCTCGTTCAATCCCAAGCTTCATTTGTAATAAACATCCCGGGTTAGCTGTAACAATAGTTTTTGCATTTGTTTTTTTCGATTGTTCCATTTTGTAATCTAGTATTTGCATGGACATTTCCGACTCCATAATATTATAAATACCTGCTGATCCACAGCAACGACTAGCGTCAGTCATTTCAACATAGTCAACACCATCAATTGATTGTAATAGTTTTCGAGGTTCCATAAATGTTTTCTGACCATTTTTTAAATGACAGGAATCCTGATACGTTATAACTTGTTCATCTAGTTGTAGGGGGAACTTATCAAACTCAAGTTCGATCAGCACGCTCGTAATATCTTTTATTTTGTCTGAGAATCTTTGTGCGCTTTCAGCCCAATCTGGGTCATTTTTCAAAAGGTAGGCATAATCTACTAAAAATGCACCACAGCCCCCAGCATTTGTAATGATATAGTCAACTTCAGCCTCTTCAAAAGCCTTTATATTTTTTTTAGCCATTTCTTTTGCTTGGTCTCTTTCTCCACTATGTCCATGTAATGCACCACAGCAGCTTTGGGTTTCTGGAACGACTATTTCACATCCCGCATGTTGTAATAGCTTCGTCGTTGCATCATTAGTTGACATAAAAACCGTATCCATTAAACATCCTGAAAAAAAAGCAACTTTTTTCTTTGTTTTTTGATGAGAAGCAAAGTACCGTCGTCTTTTCTTTAATTCCCTTTTCTTAGGTACAGCAGGCAACACTTTCTCCATCGTGCGCATTGTTTGAGGAAGTACTTTCATAATACCTGTGGACCTGCTTATACGCTGAATACCTGACCGTTGGTAAAACCCTAACAACCCTGTTAGATTAATCATACGGTTTTGGTATGGAAATAGGTTTTTAAATACAATAGTACGTGCAGTTTTTACAGCAAATGATTTTTCATTACTTTGATAAATTGCATCTCTCGCTTGTTCCAGTAAATGGCCAAATTTAACTCCTGATGGACAGACTGGTTCACAGGCCCTGCAGCCTAAGCATAAATCGATTGAACGTTTAACTTCTTCAGTCGGCTCGATATCTCCATCAACTAACCCTTTCATTAGGGCTATTCTTCCACGTGGTGAATGGACTTCATTCTTTCCTGTCTCAATATAAGTCGGACAGGTTGGTAAACAAAACCCGCATCGTGTACAATTCATTAGTTCATCATAATCCATTTTTTCCTTGAAACCGTCCTTAATTCTCTCTTTTTCCTTCACGTCCATCACTTGCTGACCACCACTCTTTTTCTTTCGGTATTCGTAAATACTTTACCAGGATTCATAATGTTATTTGGGTCAATTGCCTGTTTAATACCACGCATCACTTCTACTCCTGCCTCTCCTGCTTTTAAATGGAGATAAGGGAGTTTCATTGCACCGACACCATGTTCGCCAGTAATTGTACCACCAAGATCCACAGCCTTTAGAAAAATTTCTTCAAATGCTTTTTCAACAAGCTTGATTTCTTCCTTATTACGTATATCCGTTAAACAAGTAGGGTGTAAATTTCCATCTCCAGCATGACCAAATGTACAAATGGTAACATTATATTTTTTAGCAATTTTATCGATAGCCTTTACCATTGAAGCAATTTCGGAGCGAGGAACCGTTGCATCCTCAAGAATTGTTGTTGGCTTTAATCTTGATAAGGCTGTTAGTGCAGACCTTCTGGCAGATGTTAAAGCTAATGCCTGCTCTTCATCTTTTGCCACTGATACCTCAAAAGCATCATTTTCTTTACATAATTTTTCTATTCTTTTCATGTCCCTTTCAACTATATCAACTGTTCCATCTTGTTCTATTAATAAAACCGCTTTGGCATCGGTCGGTAAACCGATTTGTGCAAAGTCCTCGACCACCTTTACAGTAGCCTGATCTAAAAATTCAAGCGTAGCTGGTATAATTCGGTTTGCAATAATCTCAGATACCGTTTCAGCAGCCTCCTCTAAATTATGGTAAAGTGCAAGCATTGTTTTCTTTGTTTCTGGCTTAGGAACTACTTTCAACACTGCTTCAGTTATAACGCCAAGAGTTCCCTCCGAACCAACATATAACCTGGTCAAATCATACCCAGCAACATCCTTGGCCAATTTGCCTCCTGTTCGGATAATTTCCCCGTTTGGCAATACAATTTCTAATCCAAGCACATAATCTCTAGTAACCCCATACTTTAATCCTCTCAATCCACCTGAATTTTCGCTAATATTCCCTCCAATTTGGGATATATTCATAGATCCTGGATCAGGAGGGTAAAACAAGCCTACTGAATCTGCAGCTTGGGTTATCTCCTTCGTCAATACGCCTGGTTGGGTTGTGATTGTTAGGTTTTCTTCATCAATTTCTAGAATTTTATCCATATGTCTAAACAGCAAAACAATACCACCTTCTAGTGGTGTAGTACCAGCGCTTAAGTTTGTTCCTGAGCCTCGAGGAACAATAGGTATTTCCTCACTGTTACATAACTTAACTACTGCAGCTACCTCATATTTGTTCCTTGGGGAAACAATTGCATCTGGTATTGCTTGAAACTGTGGCGTAGAATCATAAGAATAAGCTAGTAAACTTGCATTGCTATCTTCCACATTCTCTTTTCCTACAACTAATTCAAGTTGAGACTTTACATTTTCACTTAGCATACAGATTCTCCTAATTTTCTTTATTCTTATTATAGTTAAAAAAGGATTGATAATATATGGATATTTATACAAAAATAACCCCATATATAACTATTTCATTGTGTTATAAACCAATATTAATAAGCATCTTCTTCGACCTGTT